>CAKZMS010000263.1 GCA_937128785.1 uncultured Opitutaceae bacterium
GCTACAGTGCGTTCAACGTCGGTTTCGGTCGCGACATCGAGAAGAAGAAGGTCGGCTTCAAGGAGCTGGAAAAGATCGCCTTCAAACTCGGCGAGCCCACCAAAGCCTCCGGCCAACAGGAATACCTGGAAAACCTGCTCAATACCTATCTGCACGGTTGAGCAGTTGTTAGACTTTCAAGGGCGTCCCTCCACGGACGCCCTTTTTTTATCCCTCATTAGGTTCCGGGCGCCGCGCCCATCGTTTTCCCCTTCTTAGATACCATGAAAAAACCTCGGTTGATCCTCGCCTGTCTCTTGGTCTGCGGTGCGGTCTCGGCATGGGCCGAAGACGGCTATCGTCTGTGGCTGCGCTACGACCGCATCGATGGGCAGTCGAATCGCAACGAATACCGTCGCCCCACGCAGGCACTCATTCTGGCGACGCCAACGGGTGAGGAATCTGCCATCATCAAATCCGCCCGCAGCGAGGTCGCCCGCGGGCTCGATAAGATGCTCGGTCGTAAACAGACCAAGGTGCATGTCGTGACTCATGCGCCCGATCCGGCCTTGGGGGAGGATGGCTACGCATTGGAAAATGTGACGGTCGACGGTGAGGCCGCCGTGCGCGTCCGTGCCAACTCCGATGCCGGAGTGCTCTACGGGGTGTTCGAGGTGCTGCGACGGGTGCAGATGCGGGAATCGCTGGAGGAATTGGATGTGGTATCGGTGCCCAAAATAGATCGGCGTCTGCTTAACCACTGGGATGACTTGAACGGCTTTGTGGAGCGGGGTTACGCCGGGTTCTCCCTGTGGCGCTGGTATGAGCTGCCGGAGATCCTGGATCCGCGCTACACCGACTACGCGCGGGCCGTCGCGTCGCTCGGCTTGAACGGCACTGTGGTCACCAGCGTGAATGCCAACGCCCTGATCCTGACGCCGGATTACCTGAAAAAGGTCGCCGCCCTGGCCGACGTGTTTCGCGCGTGGGGTATTCGCACGTATCTGACTGCTCGATACAGTGCCCCCATCGAGATCGGTGGACTCGAGACCGCCGACCCGTTCGACCCCGCGGTGCAAGCCTGGTGGGACGCCAAGATCGACGAGATTTATGAGCACATCCCGGATTTCGGTGGTTTTGTGGTGAAGGCGAATTCCGAGGGTCAGCCCGGCCCGCACGATTACGGTCGTGATCATGCCGTGGGGGCCAACCTTTTGGCCGAACCGCTGGCCAAGAACGGCCGGGACGGCATCGTGATGTGGCGGGCGTTTGTCTACGACTTTGAGGACGATACCGATCGAGTGAAACAGGCCTACAACCAGTTCGTGCCGCTCGACGGCAAGTTCGCGGACAACGTGCTCGTGCAGATCAAAAATGGTCCGCTCGATTTCATGCCGCGGGAGGCCTTCAGTCCGTTGTTTGGCGCGACGCCGCAGACCAAGCAAATGGTCGAGCTGCAGATTACCCAGGAGTATCTGGGAGCTTCGCTGGAGTTGGCCTACCTCGGGACCATGTGGGAAGAGGTGCTCCAGCAGGACACGTTTGTGCAGGGGGAGGGCAGCACCATCGGCACCATTACGGATGGGACTTTGCACGGCCATGAGCTCTCGGCCATTGCCGGCGTCGCCAACACCGGCACGGATCGCAACTGGACGGGTCATGTGATGGCGCAGGCCAACTGGTATGCCTTCGGACGCCTAGCTTGGGATCACGAACTAGGCGCCCGCGAAATCGCGATCGAATGGGCGCAGCTCACCTTCGACGCCAACGCGAAAGCGACCGATAAAATCGTCAACCTCCTCATGAGTTCCCGCGAAACGGTGGTGAACTATTCCATGCCGCTGGGCCTGCACCACATCATGGAGCGCGGCCACCACTACGGCCCGGGTCCTTGGGTGGAAGGCGGTCGGCCGGATTGGACCTCGCCTTACTACCACCAAGCGGACACCACAGGGATTGGTGCCGATCGCGTAGCCTCTGGCTCCAATGCCATCGAGCAATATGCACCGGAACTGCAAGCGCTTTGGGGAAACCTCGAAACGGTCCCGGACGAGCTGCTGTTATGGTTCCATCATCTGCCGTGGGACTACGAGATGCGTAGCGGTCGGACGTTGTGGAATGAGCTGGCCTTCCGCTATCAGCAAGGCGTCGACGAGGTGCGCGCCATGCGGGAGACTTGGACCAGCTTGCGAGGTGACATTGATGCCGAACGCTGGGATCACGTGCGCCAACGCCTCGCCGTCCAGGAAGCCGCGGCCATCGAGTGGCGAGACGCGTGCCTGTTGTATTTTCAACAGTTCTCAAAGCGTCCGTTGCCGGACGGGGTCGAACTGCCGGCGCACGATCTGCAGCACTACATCGACGTGAATCGTCGCTACTTCCCGGGCCACCCGGGGGACAACTGACCGCACCCACCCTTCCTCCGCCATGAATAGACTGCTGCCCCTCTGTCTTCTCGCCTCCGCCAGCCTGCTTTCCGCTACGCCCC
>CAKZMS010000264.1 GCA_937128785.1 uncultured Opitutaceae bacterium
GGGCGTGAGTTTTGACCAGGCGCAGGCCGAAATCACTTCATTTGCCCAGTCATTCGCGGAGCAATACCCGGACACCAACAACCAATATTCGCTGGGTTATGTGCGTCCGCTCATCGCTAATTTTACCGGCACCTTCATCACCAACCTGCTGTTGATCATGTTGGGGTTCTGCGTCGGGGTGCTGCTGATTGCCTGCGTCAATGTGATGAACATGCAGTTCGCCCGCGCCACGCTGCGCTCCAAGGAACTCGCGATCCGGTCATCATTGGGCGCCACCCGCGCTCGGTTGATCCGCCAGATGCTCACCGAAAGTCTCCTCGTCGCCTCGATCGGTGCGGTCTTTGGCATCAGTATTTCCATGTGGTCGATCGATTTCCTCGACGCCGCCGTGCACAACTCCAGTAACCCCATTCCATCTTGGATGCGGTTTGAACTCGATATGCAGGTACTGTCGGCCGTGGTCCTCGCCACCACCCTGTCCGCCCTGGTCTCCGGATTCATCCCGGCGTGGATATCTTCCCGCCCCAACTCGGTTGAGGTGCTGAAGGAAGGCGGACGGGGGAATACCTCGCGTTCGGTGATGATCATCTCCCGCTGCCTGGTGGTCTTTCAGATTCTTATGACTTTCCTGCTGCTGATCGTCTCCCTGCTGCAGCTGCAGTCGATTCGCAATCAACAGAACATCGATTTCGGCTACGACACCGAGTCCGTGCTCGCGGGGCGCATGGGCCTCATGCAGGGCGACTATCCGACCAACGAGGATCGTCAGGTTTTCTACGAAAAACTGCGCCGGGAATTGCTCGCCACCGGCCAATTCGACCACGTCGCGATTACCGGACGGTTCCGCATGGCCTTTTCCGGCAACGGCCCCATCGAGATCGAAGGAAAGCAATACCTCGATGAGTCAGACCGCACCCTCGCGAACTTTGAAAACGTCTCACCCGGGTTCTTTGATACGATCGGAATTGGCGTCATCGAAGGCCGCGATTTTACCGAAAACGATTCCGATCAAAATGAACCGATTGCGATCGTGAATGCCTCCTTTGCGCGTAAGTTCTTCGGCAACGAATCTGCCTTGGGAAAACGGCTGCGCACCATCAATGGCAACGGCACCAACCCCGGGCCCTGGCGCCGCATTGTCGGCGTGGTCCCCACCACCCGCATGCAGGGACCGTTTAACAATGCCGTCTCAGATGAAGGCTTCTACTTCCCGCTGTTCGGCACGGCTTTTGGCGCAGTCCCGGAGGAAGCGTTCGCCCCCCGGTTTGGCACCATCGTAGTCAAACCACGCGGAAGTCAGCCGCCTGCTGGCATGGCCAACCAACTCCAGACGCTGGTGAATACGGTCGATCCGAATCTGCCGATGTATTTCGTCGAAACCCCTCAGGCATCATTGGATTCATTCATGACCCAGGGGCGACTGGTAGGTCAGATGTTTTTGGTCTTTGGCCTCATCGCCGTCGTTTTGGCCGCGGTGGGACTCTACGGCATTATGAGTTTCTCGGTAAACCAGCGGACGCAAGAGTTTGGCGTGCGGATGGCTCTGGGGGCCGACAATACCAACATCCTTTCCATGGTATTGCGGCAGGCCGGCACGCAACTCGTCATCGGTCTGTTTCTCGGGCTTTGCCTGACCCTTACGATCTCCATTCTCGGCGGCAAAGGCCTGACCGACAACCTGGTCGAAATCGGGCCGCGTGACCCGCTCACCTACATTTCCGTGGCGCTGCTTCTCACCATCGTGGCGGCGGTCTCGTCCTATCTCCCCGCCCGCCGCGCCACCCGGGTCGATCCCATGATCGCGCTGCGCGCGGAGTAAACCCCTCCTGCTTTCCACTTCCAGCCCCGCCCGATCATGTTGAACGAAATACGCCACGCCTTCCGCACGCTGAGACGTTCTCCGGGCTTCACCATGGTCGCCATATTCACCCTGAGCCTGGCGATCGGCGCGAACACTTCGCTCTTCTCGATGGTGCACAACCTGCTCCTGAAGCCGCTGGTGCCCGCTGCGCCGGCGCCCGTCGTCAATATCTACAACGGCAACGGTGAGCGAGAGCGGGACTATCGGGCTTTTTCGTGGGCCGAATTGGAAGCGATGCAGGAACCCAATGAGGTGTTCCAGGAGGTCGGAGCATTCGGTATCACATTGGCCGGAATCTCCACGCAAGGGACGGAAATGAAGCGCATGATGGCTTTCTTCGCGACCGACAACCTCCTGTCCGTCATCGGCCAGGCGCCTCAGCACGGCCGGTTTTTCAACACCATTGAGAACCAACCAGGCAGCGGCGAACCCGTCGTCGTGATTGCCCACGATCTTTGGCAAAGCCTCGGCGGCAGTGAGGTCATTCTCGGTACCACGATCAAACTCAACCATCAGCCCTTCACCGTCATCGGCGTGACGGCGCCGCACGTGTCCCTCGGTAATGCTTTGTTGGGTCCCGGCGTGTGGTTGCCCTTCGGCATGCGAGACCAGTTGGGGAGCCCGTTTGACAATAATGACAGTACCCCGTTGGGCGACCCGCGAAACCACTCCATCATGCTGATGGGGCGACTGCAATCAGGGCTCAGTATTGAAGCAGCGGACAACCTGTTGGCCCCGCTGGACCAACGCCTAGCGGCCATCGAAAGCGATCCCATCAAGGGCGGACGCCAACTCGAGGTGCATAAACCTTCCCGCTTGAGCATCAGCACCGTCCCTGCCGATGACGGACCGATTGTTTTGATCGGCGCCCTCATGTTGGGCCTATCCGGCATCGTGCTCTTCATCGCCTGCCTCAATCTCGCCAACATGATGTTGGCCCGCGGTTCGGCCCGCCGTCAGGAAATGGCCATTCGCCTCGCCTTGGGTGCTTCACGGTGGCGGGTGCTACGACAGCTGCTCGTCGAAGGTCTGATGCTTTCTTTGGCCGGAGGGGTTGGTGGGCTGTTGCTCAGCCTCTGGTCCGTGGATCTCCTGCTGCACTCCGCCCGGGGAATGTTCACCACCATGAACTTTAGCTTCGCCTTGGATCCATCCCCGGACGCTGCCCTGATTTTGGCCACTTTGGGATTCTGTGTGTTTGCGACCCTACTCTTCAGTTTGGTTCCGGCGCTGAAAATCTCTCGTCCCGATGTGTTGCCGGCCCTCAAGATTCAAGACGCTTCGGAGACCAACCGGGGTGGGTTGCGCGGGTTCTTCTCGGCCCGCAACTGTTTGGTCATGGCGCAAATTGCCTTGTCCCTGGTGATGATCGTTTCCGCCGGTTTGTTTTTCCGCGGGGCTCTCAACGCCAGCGGGATGCAGCTGGGTTTTGACGCCGATGGGATCGCCTTTGCCGAGGTGGACTATTCGTTGTCACGCACGGATGCGGCGGTGGCTCGACAGAATTTTCTCCGCATGCAAGAGAGCGCCCTCGCCCTGCCCGCGGTGACCGATGCAGGACTCACGAATCTGCTGCCCTACGGCGCGGTTTCCAATTCCATCCGCCTGATCCCTGCCGCCGCGCCCATCTCCCCCGCTGAAGATGAGGCGGTCACCGGGTTTTCCGGGATCTACAGCGCGATTTCGGACGGTTATTTCAGCAGTCTCGGCGTGACCATTCTGCAAGGCCGTGACTTCACCCCGTTGGAAGTCTCCGACCCTGAGGCCCCGCCCGTCGTCATCATTGATGAACGCATGGCCGCTTCGCTATTCCCCGACGGCAACGCTTTGGGCCAACGGGTTCGGCGCACCTTCAACCGCGCCGATGGCAGCAATCCGGAGATGGAGATCGTAGGCATCTGCGCCCCGTTCCGCCATCAGGTGCTCGGCGAAATAGCCTCCCGGCGTCTTGTTGTGCCCCTGGCCAGCGCCGAGGTTACCAGCATTTTCATGGTCACGCGCGCCCGCTCGCAGGAACGCGAGGCCGCCGTAGCGCTGCTGCCCATGTTAAGACGGTCCATCCAACAAGTCGATCCGGCCGCGCCCCTCATCCAATTGCAGCCCTTGCGAGACCACGTGGATAAAAACATCGGGTTTTGGGTAACGCGTTTGGGCGCCACTCTTTTTGGAGTCTTCGCCGCGGTGGCCCTGCTGATGGCCGTGATCGGGGTCTACGGCGTAAAGGCATACCTCGTTGCCCGTCGCTCCCGCGAAATTGGTATTCGCATGGCCCTTGGCGCCAAACCCCGGGATATTTTCAATTTGGTCATGAGCCAGGGAATTGCCCAGACCGGAGTGGGATTGGGAGTCGGCCTCCTGCTCTCGCTCGGAGTCGGCCAGGCCTTATCCAGCATGCTTTTCCGGGTAAGCCCCTTCGATCAGCTCACTTTCATCGCGTCTGCCTCCCTCCTGGCGGTTTCCACGCTCGCTGCCTGTTTCCTGCCCGCCCGACGTGCCACCCGGGTCGATCCGATGATCGCTCTGCGCACCGACTAATCCTCATCCCACCTCCATCATGTCCGCCTTAATTCGCGCCCTTATTCTCCTGCCTCTCCTCATGTTTACCGCCCTCTTCAGCCGCGGTGGTGTCTTCGACCACACGGTCACGGAAGAGTTGTCGGGTGAACTGTCCGCCTACGCTTCCATTGAAGTTAAAAATGTGAACGGGAAGATCACCCTGCAACCCGGGGACAGTGATCACTACCACATCGAGATCACCAAAAAATCCCGATCCGAAGAGAACCTGGAACACATCGAGGTGCACCGGGAAATCGATGCTGATGGCATCAAGCTCGATGTGCACATCCCCAAGAAGAAGGGATGGTTTTCCATGGGCCAAATTCAGGGCAGCGTTGAGATCGTCATTACCGCACCTGCCACGGCCGACCTCACCAACATCCGAACCGTCAACGGCTCGGTGGAGATCACCGGTTTTATCAACGGGATCAACGCTTCCTCCGTGAACGGCGTGATCCAGGCCCGGGATGTCAGCGGTTCCGCGCACTTTGATACCGTCAATGGCAGCATTCGCGCCTCGTTCCGCGACCTGGGTTCTTCCGATGATCTGAGTTTCAGTTCCGTGAACGGCGGCATCAGCCTGCAATTCCCCGCAGACTTGAATGCTGACCTGCGAACCAGCGTCGTAAACGGCCGCATTCATTGCGACTTCCCCATCACCCTGTCCGATGGTGCCAGTTCCCGCAAACTGCGCGGCCGCATCGGCGAAGGCGGAGCGGAACTCAAGGCGTCCACGGTCAACGGCACGATCCGACTTTCCGAGTCCTCCTAAGCACTCCCCTCAATCTTGCTTCCCGTCTTCAAAAATTTGCGACGACATGGCTCGCTCAATCTGGCAACCGTGGTCACGCTCGCGGTGGCGATGACGGCGGGTGGGGGGATTTCGAGGTTGCTGGGTTCTTTCCTGCAACAACCCCTTCCTCACATCGATGACACCGGCGCCGTGCTCGTAGCGGAGCGCGACCCCAAGGATGCGGGCAACCTCAATCGCATCAGCTGGGACATGGCGCGCCAATTGCGCCAACAGGCCAGGTCCTTCTCGGCTTTCGCGATTGCGAGCAACGCGGCCTACACGGTGCACGGCCCGGACAACACGGCGGTTGCCTACATTCCGCGAGTCAGCCCCGAGCTCTTCTCCGTTTTGGGCGTAACCCCTCAAATGGGAAACATCATCACCCCGGCCAAATGGGAAGTCGCCGGCCAAACCGCCTTCGTCATGAGCGATGAACTTTGGCGCCGGCGATTCGCGGCTTCCCCGGGAATTATCGGTGAATCCATCCGCTTGGATGACCAAAACGTAACCGTCGTCGGTGTGCTTCCGCGCGGGTTCAATTTAAACATCATGGGAAGCGGCCAGCAAGGCTGGCTGGCGATGGAACCGGAATGCATTGAAGAAGCCCGCCGTTCTTTCACCTATATTGCTGCCGCCATCGCCATGGGTTGCACCTTTATCTTGGCCGCTTGGTTTCCGGCCCGAAACGCCGGCATGGTTGCCCCCGTCATCGCGCTGCAAAACGACTGAACTTTCCCCTTCCTCTCATGCTCAACGACCTACGTCTGGCCCTGCGTGGCCTCACCAAAACCCCCAGCTTTACGATTATTGCGATCGCCACTTTGGCGATCTGCATCGGCGCCAACAGTGCAATTTTCAGCGTGGTCAACGCCGTCCTCCTCCGACCGCTGCCGTATCCCGATTCGGAGCGATTGGTCGTCGTCAACAATACCTACCCGGGCAATGGCTTGGATCGGGCCGGAGTGTCCATTCCCGACTACCTCGATCGGATGGAACGTGCTCCCTCGATTGAGGATGGTGCTCTCTACACGTGGGAAAGCTACAACCTTTCCATGGAAGGGCGCCCCACCAGGCTCCTCGGATTGCGGGCGACACCGACCCTGTTTTCGACGCTCCAGGTCAGCCCTGCCATGGGGCGGGTTTTCACCGACGAGGAAGCCCAGATCGGCCACGACCGGGTGGTCGTCATCAGCCATGGCCTGTGGCAGGATAGCCTGGGCGGCGCCGATGACGTATTGGGCCAGGATATCCGGCTCAACGGTGAACTCTATCGCGTCATCGGCGTGATGCCCGAGTCATTCACTTACCCGCAGATCAACGTCAAAGCGTGGTTGCCATTCGCCTTCACCCCCGAGCAACAGAGCATCAACGAACGGGGCAACGAATACTCCGACATGATCGCCCGATTGAAACCCGGGACCACGCCCGAGATGCTATCGGCTGAATGCGACGCCATCGTGGAGCAAAACCTCGAGGCTTACCCGGAGTTCCGCCCCTGGGTCGAATCGAGTGGGTTTACCGGCATCGCCAAATCGATGCTGGAGGAAAACACGTCGCACGTGCGCTCCATGTTATGGCTGCTGCAAGCCGGCGTGTTGGCGGCGCTTCTGATCGGTTGTGCCAATGTCGCCAATCTCCTCCTCACGCGATCCCTCGCCCGCGAACGGGAGTTCGCCATCCGGGCGGCGCTGGGGGCGAGTCGGTGGACTTTGATCCGTCAACTGCTGGCCGAGAGTCTGGTACTGTTCCTCGTGGGCGGAATACTGGGAGCCCTGGTGGCGATGTGGGGTATCACCGGGATGGAGTCGCTGAATTTCACGGATCTTCCCCGCGGCGAAACCGTCGGTTTGGATAAAACAGTTTTCGCGTTCACGCTGGCTTGTGCCGGCCTGACCGGGTTGGTCTTTGGCCTGATTCCCTCGCTGCAGGCATCGAAACCCACCGCCCAGGAGGCCCTGCAATCAGGCAGCTCGCGCGCCACCAGCAATCGCCGCCAACGCACGTTGCGCAACGCCTTGGTCGTGGCCGAAGTCGCCCTTTCCTTGATGCTGCTCACCACCGCCGCGTTGCTCACTCGCAGCTTCCAACGGCTCGAGTCGCAGTCCCCCGGCTTTGATCCCACGTCTGTCCTGACCGCTCGTTTCACGCTCCCGGAATACGCCTATAACGAGGACCACAAACTCCTCAACTTTGTCGGCAACCTTGAAACTGAACTGGGCAGCCTGCCCGGCGTGGAATCGGTGGGTATTTCCAGCCTGACGCCGTTCGGCTATGGCAACAGCCAGGGAACGTATCGTATCTCCGGATACACTCCGCCCGCGGGGGCGGCCCCGCCCCATGGCCAACTCCGGACCGTGACGCCCGGATTTTTTGATGCCTTAAAAATCCCCCTGGTGAAGGGACGGTATTTTGATGCCCGTGATCATGCCGAATCAGAACGGGTGGTGCTGGTGGATCAGGCCCTGGTGGA
>CAKZMS010000265.1 GCA_937128785.1 uncultured Opitutaceae bacterium
GAGCCGTAGACGGATAGGAAATCGTTGCGCACCCGCTCATAGGGAGAGCCCGCGTACTGGCCGGTAACTGAAATGCGGTAGGCGGCCGGTCGTTCGCCGAGGAGAAGGGGCGCGCCGGTGTCGAGTTGCACGCGGTAGTCCTCCTCGGTGCCAATTTCGGTGGTGATCACCGAGCGTTTTCGGTCGAAGAAAGGAGACTTGGGCAGGAGGTTGGTATAGCCGCCGGCCTGGCTCACCCCGAAGTGCGCCGGGGCCGGTCCCTTGACCACGTCCATCGCCTCAACGGATCCGAAGGACAGCGGCATTTCGTTACGCTGAAAGGCCCGCTGAATACCGTTAAAGAACACGCCGCCTTCCGCGCCGCGCAGGATCGGCGTGCCCGGGACGCCGTAGTAATTGCGCTGCTGGGTGCCGGCGCCGATGCGACCGAGATCGCTGAAGTCCTGGATGTCGAATTGCGCCATCAGCGCGGGAGTGAGCACGGTGACCGCGCGCGGGGTGTCGAGCACGGCCATCTCGCCAAAAACGGACGAGGTCGGACGCGACGAAGGGAGGAGGTCGCCGGATTCGGCCAGAGCGGTTTCGGCGGCGATGAACTGCTCGAGCTCGGTCACGGGTTCGGCCTCCGCCGGTTGCGTGGTTTGCGCAAAAACGGATGCCGAAACGACAGCTAGACTTGAGATTAAAAGACGTGGTGAGACGCAGTTCATGGTGTGACAGCTGCGGTGAATTTCCTCGGGAAATGCCGCAAACCCTTACCGAGAACACGGACGACCCCTCAGCGCGAGTCGTTAGTCGCAGAAAATCCCCTTTTGGAGTCTTCAGTCCTCCACCCGATTGGAAGGCAGAAACCTCAGGTCCGCATAGGCCGCCAAGGGGAGGGGGCTCTCCAGAACCCCCAGTTGGTGAAGAAGATCCGCATGCTCTTGGAGGCGATTGGAATCGAGGTGGCCGTAGCGGTTGCCCACCGGGGAGCGGCCGGACACAAATTGACGGGACTTCATTTCAGTATGGGAGAAGGCCATCTGCGCCGGGGTCATATGATCATTTTCCCGGGCGATGCGCTCGTGGGCCGGGGACGGATCGCCCTCCATGTAATCGATCCAGCCCCGGATCGAGGCGGCGACAAAAGCGCGCACCGTTTCGGGGTTGGCCTCGGCGAACGGACGGTGGGCGACCATGACCCGGTAGGGATCGTAGCCGGAATCCGCCAGCAGCAGGGTTTTGATCGCCACTCCGGCTTCGCGCAGGCGAAAAGGCTCATCGGTGACAAAACAGGCCTGGATCAGATCGGGATCCGCGATGAAGCGGGCCAGGCCAAAACTCATGGGCTGCAGATCAAACTCCATATCGTAGCGTTTCTGCAGGTAGGGAATCCAGGCGGAGCCGGGATAGGCCATCACGGCGTGGCCCTCCAGATCGGCGAATGTTTCCACTGGATTGTCGGCGTGGAGCAAGAGGGCTTGGGGATCGTGCTGCATCAGCGCGGCGACCACGAGGACCGGAAGTCCTTCGGCCGCGGCCAACATCATGTCGTCGGAACGCCCCATGGAAAAGGGCACCTGACCTGAGCCGACTTTTTGCGTGGGCCGCCCGCCCGGGCCGCCGGGCAGGATCTCGACGGAGAGTCCCACTTCAGCGTAGAATCCCCGCTCGGCCGCCTGATAAAAACCGCCGTGGGCCGGCTCCGGAAACCAATCCAGCTGGAGTTCAACGCGGGTCAGCGACGTCGACGCATTGGCGGTTTCGGCCGAGTCGCGCTGGCAGCCGACGCCCGTCAGCACGGCGGTGCCGAGGGTCAGTTGTCCGATTTTTCGTAGGAGTCGTGCCATTGGTGCAGACTCAACCAACTGAGGCCCGAAACGGCGGCGACAAACACAAATCCCAAAATACAGCCGGAAAGCACGGTCGCAAAGAGGGCCGCCATTTTGAATTGGGCACCGTAAATGAGGGTCAAAAATCCGAGTCCGCCACCATTGCCGCCCGAGTTTCCCGCAGAGAAATCACCGACGATCGCGCCAATCGGGGCGAGGGTTCCAGCGATTCGCAGGCCCGTGAAGAAATAGGGGAGCGCGGCGGGGATACGCAATCGCACGATCTCCTGCCATTTGGTGGCGCGATACATCCGGAAGAGCTCCACCAGTCTTCGGTCGGTCGAGATCAGGCCCTGGGTGGTGTTCACCACCAACGGGAAGAAACAGATGAGAAAGGTGATTATGGTAACCGACGGCAGGCCGGCTCCCACCCACAAAACCAGCACCGGTGCGATCACGATCACCGGCATCATCTGCATCATCATGAGGTAGGGGTAGAGGGCGGCGCGGACCAGATTGCTCAGCGAAAGCAGCAAGGCCATCACGCCGGCCACGAGCACGGCCAACCCGAAACCCAGGAGCGCGCCAATCGCGGTGTTGCGCGAGGCGAGCAGGAGTTCGTCGGCATGGTCCGAAAACGCCTGCAAGACCGCGTGAGGCGGCGGCAGCATGAACTCGCGGGCGGGCGAAATCATCGCCCGCGTGCCATACCAGAGCGCGATGAAGGCGATGCCGGCGACGACGGCGGGGAGTATGGGCCCGCTTGCTTTTTTCACGAGCCCACCTCCTCGACGGATCGCAGAAGGTGCGCCACTTCGCCCACGTGACGTTGGAATTCCGGATCCTCCCGGGTGTCCGGGGTGCGGGGGTAGGGCAGGTCAATGGTCACTTCGTGGGCGATGCGACCGGGGTTGGCCGACATCACGACCACGCGATTGGCCAGGAAGACGGCTTCGGCAACTGAGTGCGTGACGAAAAAAGCGGTCCAGCCCTGTTGTTCCCGCAGATCGAGCAACTCCTCGTTGAGATGATTGCGGGTCATTTCGTCCAGCGCTCCAAAAGGCTCATCAAGCAGCAACAGTCGCGGTTCGAGCGCGAGGGCGCGGGCAATCGAAACGCGCATTTGTTGACCGCCGGAAAGTTGGCGGGGGTAGGCCTCGGCGCGGTCTTCGAGGCGGACCTGTTTGAGGCAGCGTTCGACGATCGCGGTGCGCCCGGACTCGGGCACCCCGCGGAGTTTGAGCGGCAGCTCCACATTACCCGCGACCTTGAGCCAGGCGAGGAGGGTCGGCTCTTGGAAAACATAGGCCAGCTCCGCCGAGTCTTTTCCGGGCGGCTGGCCGTCGATCCGAATGGACCCGTCGGGGGTAGTCACCAATCCCGCCAGCATGCGCAGCAGGGTTGATTTGCCGCAGCCGCTCGGACCGATGATGGCGACGAAATCACCTGACTTCGCGCTAAAACTCACATCGTCCAGCACCAGCGGACCGTCCCCGAAACGTTTGGTGACGTTGGTGGCAGTGACCGAACAAGCGTTGGCGAGAGCTTCACTCACGAGCGATCAGGCTAAGGAGATTTCCTCCCGCGATGGCATCAAAATCGGCCGCCGGGAAATTCGCTGCCTTCAATTCACCGAGTTGGCGGTCGAAATCGGGCGGAGCTTTGGAGCGGGGATACGTGCGCAACGGGTAGTCGGTGCCGAACAGAATCCGCTCCGCCCCCACATAGCGGGCGGCGTCCCGGTAACACGAAGGCTCATAAATCAGCGGCACGGCGGCGGTATCAAAATAGAGATTGGCGGGGACGGGCGTTTCGCTGTGGAAGGCGAGACCGCCACCCAGATGGGCCAGGATGAATTGGTTGCGCGGCAGCGCCGCGGCCAGATCGATAAACTCAGACAGCGGCGTCGGCTGCATGCCGGGACGGTCGTGGAGTTTTGGGTCGGTGACGTGAAGGTTGAGCGGAGCCCGATAGTCGACGGCTAACGCAGCCAACGCGGCAAAATCATCGTCGGCGTAGCGGTAACCTTGCACGCGATCCAGCAACTCGCCGATGCCGCTGAAGCCTTCGTTGAGCCAGCGCCGGGTTTGATCGATCGCCATTTGTCCGGCGGCGGGATTGACGGCGGCAAACGCGTAAAGCCGATCGGGATGAGCCCTGCGGCATTGGGCCATCCAACGATTGTTTTCCTCGCAGGTGGACTGGTGCTGCCAATACCACCCGAGCATGACGGCGCGATCGATACCGGCGGCATCCATGTCGCGGATCAACGTGTCGACATCGGCCCAACCTTGGATCGAGCAGCGGTCAACCGGATCCACGGTATCGGCCCACCAGCTTTCGTCTCGTTGGGCGGCCCAGCGGCGCGGCGATGCAAAAACATCGGCCGGATAGGCGTGGATATGGGCGTCGATGATCACGGCGCGGGGAAGTTAGGCCTCATCGGCGAGGTAGGCCTGCAGGTCCTCGGCGATGCGATTGTCATGGGGCGCGAGAAGGGTCGCCTCCTGCAGGGCAATGATTGCCTCGGGCCGGTTGCCGAGTTGCTTCTGAATCGTGGCGATGTTCCACCAGGCATGGGCCGGAGGAGGGGCCTGGTCGGGAGCAGGAAGCGTCAGGCATTTTCGCAGGTGGACCAATCCTTCCTCCAGACGCTCACCTGATTCGGCCGCGCAGCGGCCAAAACTGAACAACGCGAAGTAGTTATCGGGTGCCAAGGCAATCAAATCATCCAACACGTTCATCGCCTCGGTGTGATTCTCTTCCGCCCGGTAAATGGTGGCCCGGGCAAAGGCGCCCTTGACGGGGTCGCGCTCGGCGATGACGGCTGCCTGTTCGTGGGCGCGGCGATGCCCTCCGCCGGCGATGCTCGGAGCCTCCATGCAAAAATCGATGTAGCCTTGGCGAAAACTGAGATTGTCGGGTTCCAGTTCAATCGCCTCACGCATGCTTGTGCTGGCCCGGCGCGCGTAGGTCAGCGCCTTCAGTGTGGTGCCGAGCGAACCGGCGTAGAAACCGCAGGCCGCGGCGTATTCGAATTGGATCTGAGCATCCTCCGGGGTCAGCTTAACCGCTCGGCTCAGGTATTCCACCGCGAGCTCCCGCTCCTGGCGCTTGGCGGCGAGTTTACCGAGATACATCAGAATTTCGGGATGCTCAGGGTAGCTGGTGTGGAGATCGGCGAAGGCGGTCTCGGCTTCGGCATAGCGCCGTTCGTCAAACAAGGCCCGGGCCCCACCCAAGACGTCCTCAGACGATTCGCCCATGATACGCCCCCCGATCAGGAGCAGCAAAGTTGACAGGCAGACGCGGCGAAAGGAGAGCAGCACAGCGTAGTTTTGTTAACGGAAAGCCCGTAGTTCAATCGCGGGCTGCACTTTGCACTTGGGGATTTTTGGGTTCCTCATCGTAGTCTGTTGGTGACCGCACCGCCTTCAGATTCCTCTTCCGGTATCAGCCGCCGCAAGTTTGTGGCCGCCGCCGGCACCATCGGACTCGCCGCGGGTGCGGGTATCTCCCCCCTCAAAGCTTCATCCCCTCAGATCATGATCAAAGACACCTTTCTCGTTCACCACGTATTCTTCTGGTTGAAAAACCCGGACTCCCAGGAAGACCTCGCTGCCTTGCTGGAGGGCATCCGGGGATTGGGAGCGATTCCCGAGGTTCAAGGCGTGCACGTGGGCGTGCCGGCGGACACGGAGGAGCGGGACGTGGTGGAAAACAGCTACCACGCCTCTGAAATCCTGCTCTTCAACAGTTTGGAGGATCAGGCCAAGTATCAGGAACACCCGCTGCACCAGAAGTTCATTGCGGACCACTCTGACCGTTGGGCCAAGGTGACCGTCTTTGACTCGGTCAAAGCCTGAGGACGCGACCATGAACCCGAAACGATTGCTTGGCCTGTTTGGTTTGGCCGTGGTCGGCGCGACT
>CAKZMS010000266.1 GCA_937128785.1 uncultured Opitutaceae bacterium
GGATTGGGTCGAACGTCACGCTCGCTAGTCGAGCGTCAAGCTCACCAGACGTCGAGCACGCGATGCACCACCCGGTCCGCCAATTGCGCGGCGAGTTGGGGCTGCACCTGGTATTCGGCCGGATTTTGGCCGTCATCGACAAAGATCTGGCGCGTTACCCGGATCTCCTGGTTGTTCCAAAGCATGCGGCCGTTGGCGTGATCCTCGAGGGAGCAGAGCGCGACGATGTTGAGATCAAACTTGCGGGCGAGGGCGGTATCGTTGGGCTGGACGGACGTGAAGGTCCGTTCGAACTGAGCCAGATCCACCCGCAGGATCACATCGGCGGAGGCCGCGCTGCCGGCGAGCTCGACGCGGCCATCGGCGGCGAAGGCGTTGCGGATGGCCCGGCTGAAGGTAGCGACCGCCTGCGGTAATGCGGCGGTGTTTTGCATCGGGTCGACGGAGATCGTCCGAAAAGCCGGAACGGCCGTCCCCGTGCCAAGCTCGTAGTGGGCGCAACCGCCGAGAGCGCAGGCACTCACACCAAGGAGCAGGTTGCGGAATGCGGTTAGACAGAGCATTCCCTTCATACTGCGAATTCAGGTCGGGCAGGCGATCAGAAGAGGCCCAGGAAACGCTTCCGTTTTTCCGGACGCGGCGGGGCGTTTTCGTCGATGGCCAATTTACCATCCTCGTCGAAGGTCAGGCCGAGTTCATCCATGCGTTGCTCGATGAAGGCGAGTTGCTCGCGAGCGCGGTCGGCCACTTCGGAATCGGGGAAGCTGGTGATGGCTTCGTTGTAGAACACGCGGGCGCCCTGATAATTCTTGTTATACTTCAGCTGATAATCGGCGCGGATCATCTTGCTCTCGGCGAACACGGTTTTCATCTGATCGAGGCCATGTTGGGCTTCGGAGAGTCCGGGGTCGTCGGGGAAGAGGATCATGAAATCCTCAAAGTAGGTGATGGCCTCGCGGGTGGATTCCTGATCATAGGCGGGGCCGTCCACGAGGGAGGCATGGGTCTGGGCCAAGGCCAGATAAGCATCGGGGGCGAGCAGGCTCTGGGAGTAGTTGTTGATCAGACGATCGAGCGCGTCGATGGCGTAGGGGGTATTGTTGAGACGCTGGTGGGTGCGGGCGATGTTCATCAACGCGAGCGGCGCGTAGTCGCTGTAGGGGGCATTGGCGACGGTCCACTCGAAGTAGGTGATCGCGCGCTCCTTGCTGCGGAAAGAGGGCAACCAGCCCCAATAATAATTACGGGCCCCGTTCATCAGATCTTCAGCCAGGCGGAACTGCGTGGCGAGTACCTCGCTGAACCGCTCGTTGTTCGGGTAAAGGCTCATCACCTTTTGGAACGAGTCGAAAGCCTTGTAGTATTGCCGACGATCGAGGAAGAGGTGGCCCTGGCGATAGAGGGCTTCGGGAGCGTAAAGGGAATTGGGGAAACGCTTGGCGACCTTCTTGTAAGTGCCGAGGGCCGTGCTTTTCCGGCCCCGCTCTTCCGCGGCGCGGGCCTTGTTCATCATCTCGGTGGCCCGCTGGACATCTTGGCCGGCGAGTCCGGAGAGGGAGCCTCCCTCGATGGTCCAGCCGGATTCGGGGGTCCACTTGAGGGCGGCAGACAGGTTTCCTCCGCAGCTGAGGCCCAGCAGAACAAAGAGTAGGACGCGGAAGGAACGCATGGAGAGATCGGGCATGAAGGGTTACCAGCGAACCAAGGCGCTACCGTAGGTCAAGCCCGCCCCAAAGGCGACGAGCAAAGAAAGCGAACCATCCTTGATTCTCCCGCTGCGCCGAGCTTCGTCGATCGCGAGGGGAATGGAGGCGGCGGACGTGTTGCCGTAGAGTTCGAGATTCACGAAAAAGCGATCACTGGGAAGTTTGAGGAATTTGGCGATGGAATCGATGATCCGTAGGTTGGCCTGGTGCGGGACCACGCAATCCACTTCGTCGGCCGAAACACCACATTGTTCCAAAATATCCCGGGCCGCGTCCTCCATTTCCCGGACCGCGAATTTGAAAACCTCCCGGCCCTTCATCTGCATGAAGCGCGGAGGGACGTCCGGTCCCGGGGCCGGATGGGCACTGCCACCGCCGGGAATCCAGAGCAATTCGGTGTTCTCACCCTCTGAATACAGTTTGGTGCCGACGATTTCGGCTTTCGAACCCTCGGGAGTGGGGCCGATCACGACGGCGCCGGCCGCGTCGCCAAAGAGGACACAGGTGGTCCGGTCGCTCCAGTCGAGCACAGTGGAGAGTTTTTCGGCCCCGATCACCAGAGCATGGCGATACCGGCCGGACTGCAACATTGCCCAGGCGGTATCCAGCGCGTAGACGAACCCGGAGCAGGCCGCGGACACGTCAAAACAGGCGGCCCGATGGGGTAGTCCCAGTTTGGCTTGGACGATGCAAGCTGTCGAAGGCATGGGCAGATCCGGGGTGAGGGTGGCGACGATCAACAGGTCGATTTGGTCCGGAGTCAGGCGGGCATCTTCCAAGGCCACCTTGGCGGCGGCGGTTGCCATATCGGAGGTCTGCTCGTCTTCCGCGGCGATGCGACGCTCCTTGATGCCGGTGCGGGAAAATATCCAGTCATCCGAAGTGTCGACGACCTTGGCCATGTCTTCATTGGTCATGACGCGTTCGGGCACGTAGGCCCCGGTTCCGAGCAGAGCGAAGGAGGAAGCTGACATGTGGTGGTAGGAAAAGGTCGTCGAGACGCGTGGCGATCAGGATTCGGGAGGCGGCACCGGTTCGGGGCGGAAGATTTTGTTAACTCGCTCGATGTCGGCCTCGATCCGGCTCGTGCGGTCGACCCGGATAAATTCGCTGGCATCACCAATGGCATTCATGAGCGCAAAGCGGTTGGCCGAGCCGTGGGCTTTGAGCACGGTGCCGTTCAGGCCGAGCAACGGGGCGCCGCCGTAACGTTCGGGTTGGATCCGGTGGCGCAGGCCGGTGAAAGCCCCCTTGGCCAGCAACCCGCCCAGACGACGAATCGGCGAAGCGAGCATCTGGGACTTGAGCTCATTGCGGAAGAACTTCGACAGCGATTCCCAACTCTTGAGGCAGATGTTGCCGGTGAAACCATCGCAGACGATCACATCCACGTGATCGAAGAACACCTGAAATCCCTCGAGCGGCCCCGCGTAGTGAACCAGGTCGCCCATCTGCTTGAGGCTTTCGTGGGTGCCGTTGATCAACGCGTTTCCTTTGCCTTCCTCCGTGCCGATGGTGAGCAATCCGACCCGGGGTTTTTCGATGCCCAGCTCCATCCGCGCATAGTGGCTGCCGAGAATGGCATTGTGGGCGAGATGGATGGGACGGGCGTCGGGATTTGCCCCGGCGTCGATGAGAATGAAGTGCCCGTTGTCCCGGGGAATAACCGGGGCCAGCGCGGGGCGTTCGATACCGGCGAGCGTGCGTAACTTAAGCGTGCCGGCCGAGACGAGAATCTTGGTATTGCCGGTGCTGATGACCGCCCGGGCCCCGCCGTCTTTGACGAGTTCGAGGGCCTTGAGCATGGACGAATCGCGCTTGCGCTTGATCGCCGTCATGACCTCGTCGGCCATGGTAATGACCTCGGCGGCGTGCAGGAGCGAGACCTTGGGGTGGTTGCTCAGCTGCGCTTGGGCCAGCAGGGGACTAAGCTGAGCTTCGTCACCCACGATGGTGACCGGACACAAGTCAGGGAAGCTGTTAAGCGCGAGTTTGAGCGCGGTAACAACTTCACCGGGGCCCATGTCTCCACCCATCGCGTCGAGCGCGATGCGGCGGGTTTCACCGGAGCTGTTTTCCATCCGTGAAGGGAGCCGGACGGATAGGGAGTTCGGGAGCAGGGAGCTCAGACGTTGACGTCGAGCACCTGGCGACCGCGATACATGCCGGTATTCGGGTTGACGCGGTGAGGGCGCACGGCCGAACCGTCCGTTGGATCGATCGAAAGCTCGGGAGCCTTGAATGCGTTGGCGGAGCGACGGAGGGCGCTGCGTCGTTTGGAATGTTTGCGTTTCGGTTGGGCCATATCGGGCGGGATTTAAAGGTTGGTGAGGTGTCGTCGATCGACTCTTCTTTGATTGGTAAAGGGGAGGAATAACGAGGGGGCAGAATCGTCGTCAAGCGCTTATGCGACGGTAGATGGACAAGAATTTCACCCCCAAATCCACCAAGCGAGCACTCCCGCGAGGATTAGGCGGTAAATCGCAAATGCTCCGAGGCCAAATTTCTGCAGCCATTTGACCAAAAATCTGACGGCAATCGCCGCGGAAATCGCGGCCGCCACCCCGCCGATGAGCATTTCGCTCCAGCCGAATACCGCCAGCATGGCGGGACCCGTTTGGGCGGCCTTATAGACCGCGGCGCCACCTAGGACGGGAATGCCGACCAAAAAGGCGAACTCGGCGGCTCGGGCCGGGGCAAGACCGCAAAAGTATCCGCCTACCATCGTGACCATTGATCGACTCATCCCCGGCCACAGGGCCAGGCACTGCATCAATCCGATTTGAATCGCCTCCCGGGGCGAGAGATCGGCCATCTGCTTGGGGGCATCCAGTTTGGGGCCACGTTTTTTGCGCCAAGACTCCGCCCCCAGCATCAATCCCGCACCCACGACCAGCGAGGCGATCACGGTGGGCACTGAGAACAAGTTTTCGTCGATCCAGTCATCGATGGCCAGTCCGACGATCACTACCGGGAAAAACGCGCAGGCAATGTTGCGCAGCAGGAGCAGGCCGTTGGCGTCATTCCCGCTGATACCGCGAACAATCGACCAGAGGGAGGACCAGAAGACGATGACCACGGCCAAAATCGCGCCGACCTGAATCACGACGATATAGGTGTCCGATGCCACCTTCTGGGTGAGCGGTATGCCGACGGGGTTTTCCGGAGAAGGAGCCTCGAGCCAGAGGGGTTCGCCGTCGGCGTCAAACAAGGGAGTCTCGGCATCCAATCCGAGAAGACGGTTGGTGATGATGAGGTGACCCGTCGATGAAATGGGCAGGAACTCAGTGATGCCCTCCACTACGCCGAGAATGATCGCGTCGCTGGTGCTGAGTTCGCTGACCGGTTCGCTGGAAGCGGGCGCCTCCGCATCAGCGGCGGTTGAAAGGGTGCTCGAAAGAGTAAAGAGAATTGCTAAAGCGAAAACACGCACAGGTCTTGTGCTCACATACCCGGGGGCCGGTGTCCAGATTTGGCTTTGCCCCCCGAGGAATTCGCGATCATCTGGAATTCGATATGCCCGAGCTCAAAGATCTCACCGCGAAACTGCACGCGAACGAAAACCTCAACGAAGCCGATGTGGCTTTCTCGGCCGAAGCGCTCGCCGCGGAAGCGGTGGCCGCGGAGGAAAAAATGGGGTTTCTTTCGGCGCTCTCGGCGAAGGGCGAGACCGCCGCTGAAATCGCCGCCTTTGCCCGGGAGTTTCGTCAGCGGGCCGTGGATCCGGAGGTCGGGGAGTTTTCCGCCGAGGCCATCGACATCGTCGGAACGGGAGGTGACCACTCCGGGGGATTCAATATTTCGAGCATGGTCGTGCTCGTGCTGGCGAGTCTGGGGGTGAAGGTCATGAAGCACGGCAACCGGGGCATGACGTCCGCCTGCGGCAGCGCCGATTTGTTGGCGGGCTTGGGTTACCGGATCGACGCCGACCCGGAATCGCTGCGCCGTGGCCTGCGGGAGGTGGGTTTTTGTTTCTTCTTTGCTCCGGCCTATCATCCGACCTTCAAGCACATCGTGCCGGTGCGCAAAGCTCTGGCCG
>CAKZMS010000267.1 GCA_937128785.1 uncultured Opitutaceae bacterium
TTGCTCAGATTTTTCATACGCATCAACCGCGGAACTCGTCACCCCAAGCTTCTCCCCGATCTCGCGGCGGGATAGCCCCAACAGATCACGAACCGCCCGCAACCAACCGTGCACCGGACGAGTCACCGGTCGAATCTCCACCACCACCGAATTGAGTGATTTTAAAGCTATGGCTTGTTTTTTAGGTCTCATTTACAAGCTATGACTAGCTTTATTGGCTCTATTTACAAGTTATAACTGGTATTAATGTCCAATGTTCACCCGATCCGCAAAATGGGGTCATGTCGTTATTTGTTAATTTTTCCGAGGCCGACAGTAACGAATCCTGCTCCATGAGGCGCTGAAGGTGAAACGGTCCCAGCGGCGTTCGCAGAAAAACTCGACAAACCGGGAATGAACCCGACTCTTGGCCTCCTGCACCAGGAGAGGTGGCAGAGTGGTCGATTGCGGCGGTCTTGAAAACCGCTGGGCCCGCAAGGGTCCCGGGGGTTCGAATCCCTCCCTCTCCGCCATGCAGATTTCGGAATTACAATTTTCCGGAATCCTTCCGGTCGATTTACCCACCGAACAATTTCTTGCTGAGTTACCATGCCTTACGTCGGTGAGACCAATCTGTTGACCATCCTGCACAAGGCTTCGCCGGGCATTTATCTCGATGGCGAGGACAAGGGACAGATTCTGCTGCCCAACCAATACTGCACGCCGCAGATGGTACCCGGAGGCGTGATCGATGCGTTTGTCTATCGGGATTCCGAAGACCGCCTGGTCGCGACCACGCGGCAGCCGCTGGCCCAGGTGGGTGAGTTCGCCGGCCTGGAAGTCGTGAGCATCAATCCGCGGATGGGTGCGTTTCTCAACTGGGGCCTGGACAAGGACCTGCTCCTGCCGAACCGCGAATGGGCCGGCGAGGTGGAGGTCGGTAAACAGGTGGTCGTGCTGGTGCGCCTCGATGAGCGCACCGATCGCGTGGTGGCCACGGCCCGCATCGATCGGCACCTCGATCGCAGCGAACCGGAATTCGAATCGGGCGAACCCGTCAATCTACTCGTCTTCGGCGAGACCCCTCTAGGCTACAAAGCCATCGTCGACAGCACCCACACCGGCCTGCTCTACCGCAATGATCTCCCGGGCCCGCTGGCCATCGGAGAACGCCTGCGCGGTTTCATCGGCAAGGAGCGCTGGGATGGGAAAATCGATCTGACGTTGCACGAGTCGGGTTACGAACGGATCGAGCCGCTGAGTGATGTGATTTATCGCCAACTCAAGGGGGCAAGCGACGGCTTCCTGCCCTTCCACGACAAGAGTCCGGCGGCTGATATTTTAAAGGAATTCGGCGTGAGCAAACGCGCGTTCAAGCAGGCGATCGGTGGGCTGTATCGCGATCGGAAGATCACCATCGAACCGGATGGGATCCGGCTAGTGGCTGGTAGCTAGTCGCTAGAGGCTAGGTGCTAGAGACTAGTGGCTAAGTCCAGGCGAAGGGGTCAGGTCGGAAAAAATGAATCCGTTTCGCTTCGCTGCACTAGGATCTCACTTTTTAACGACGCTGACCCCGTGGCGACGTGGCTCCCCTAGTCGCTCGGGACTAGGTAGACTTCGATGAGGGCTACGCCGGTGGTGTTGTTCACGCCGCGGACTACGGCGGAATACACTCCTTGGGGCAGGGTCACGAGTAAGGCCGCATCCTGCGTGCCAGGCTCCAGACTCAGGGCGCCCAGCTCGGTGGCGGCGGCCGCGATATCCGAGGCATCGCTGGCCGTGCTGTGATCGCTGGACTGGGCCAGTAATTCCGTGCCGCGGATGATTTGGACCTGCGGATCGGCCAGCACGTTCGCCACGCCAAAATCCGACAGGGTCGGTCCCAGTCCGCGAATCAGAAGCGTCGCCTCCTCGTCGATGACCAAACCGGCGATCAATACGCCGTCGCCGGTGCCCACTTGGGAGCGGGCCGACAGGTTGATCAGTTCGGCGGACGCATCCCCGGAGACGTCATAAATCTCCACCAAGGCCACCCCCGTCTCACCGCCGGCTCCGGTCACCTGCAGGGTGCGGGCACCGGTTCCTTGGTTGATCAACATGGCAGCGTCGAGACTGTCCGGATCCAACGCAAAAGCTCCGACCGTCGTGGCTGCGCTGGCGATTTCGTCGGCATTGGCCGCCTCACCCCAATTGTCATTAAACTCCACCTGATCCTCCCCTTGAAACAGACCGATGCGTGAATCGGACAGTGCCCCGGTCACTCCGAAGTCGGCCAAGGTCGGCCCGACTCCCCGCATCAACAGATCGCGGCTGCCCGAGCCTCCCACCACGAGTCCGGCGATCAGGGTCTGCGCGCCGGAACCCGCGTTGGAGCGTACGGACAAATTGGCCAGCCGTCCCGCGCCACCTCCCGTGTTGCCGCGCACCTGCCAAGCAGTCCGTCGGTTGTTGCGCTGCAGGGTCCCCCACTCCGCACTTTCGTCCGGACCGGCCGTGCTGTTGAGCGCATAGAGTTTCTTATCAAAACTGGTGACGTAGATGCGGCCGTCTTCGGTGACCGCAGGGGTGCCATCCACCCAGTCACCGGTTTCAAACGTCCACAGGCTGCTGCCGGTGGCGCTGAGAGCATGCACGTTAAAATCACTCGCTCCGACTACGATGGAGCCGTCCTCGCGCCAGGAGGGCGTGGAATACACGGCCTCGGTCAGATCCGTCCGCCAGATCAATTCTCCAGCCGACGAAAGCCGATAGACATAACCATCGGTCGAGCCAATGGCCACCGATCCATCGGGGCCGATTGACGGGGCACTTTCCACGCCATCACCCGTCTCATACACCCAGCGCAGGGTTCCGTCGGAATTCAGGGCATAAACAAAACGATCCCGCGATCCCACCACGACCGTGCCATCCGCCATCAACGCGGCGGCACCGGTGATGTCGCCCCCGGTCAAGACCGACCACGCCAGGGTGCCATTCGGCTCGAGGGCATACAAACGGTCATCCCATGAGCCCACATAAATACGGCCATCCGGCCCCACCACCGGGGCGGCAAAAATCCAGTCCTCCGCCGGATACGCCCACTTGATGTCGCCATCCGCGGGATCGATCGCGAGCAACAGGGATTCGCCCGTGCCCACGTAGAGCGTGCCATCGGGACCCTGCGCCGCAGAACCCACGATGAAGGCTCCGGCATCGATCGACCACACCTCCGCCCCGGTCTCCGCATCCAGACAATAAAACATCCCGTCCCAATCCCCAAAATAGATCCGCCCATCCGGGCTGATCAACGGAGCCGCGTCGACCCAGTCATCCGTATCATAAACCCATTTCTCCGAGCCGGACGGACTGATCGCATACAACCGTCCCCGCGTGATGATGCTCGTTTCGGAACCGATCTCCAAACCGAAGTAGACCGTGCCGTCCGGCCCCACGGCCGGAGAGGATACGATACCGCCCGCCGCAGCCGTGGAGAGGGTGGAATACGCCCAGATCTCCGACCCGTCGGCCTGTGAACGCAGCCCGGGAGCTGAAAACAAGAGTAGAAAAGCGGGCCAGATCCCGCGACGGAAAAGCGTAACCAATTTCATGATACTGAGGAAGGAGTCGGAGTCGCCGCGTGCACCGGCAGGGTCAGACAAAAGGCGGTGCCCGATGTGCCGGTCGACTCGAGCTGCAGCTCGCCACCGGCGTGCCGCAACAATTCATGACTGAGGGCAAGCCCGAGCCCCGCGCCTCCGGGCTTTTGGCTGGTGACCGGGACAAACTCTGCCTCGCGCACCCGCGGCGGTAATCCCGGACCCGTATCCACAACCCGTATACAAACATCGTCGCCCTGCCGGGTCAGCCCCACGGTAACACTCCCTCCGGAGTCGACGGCAGCCACGGCATTGTCGATGAGATTACCCAGCGCCAGACGTGCGAGGGCCGCCGACCGGCCCGCCACTTCTTCCTTGCCGGCCGCGCCCGTAAAATTCACCTCCACTCCGGCCGCCTCCGCCGCGGGTTTGGTTTGGGCCAGTAACTCGGCCACCACCTCGGCAATGGGCACGGCATAATCCACGCCCGATGTCTCTTCGCGCAGCACATCCATCACCCCGTTGATCAGGCTGCGGACCCGCCGGGTGGTCTCCGCGGCGAGGCGCCAGGCTTCGCCTTCGCTCGCCGGGTCGGGCTGGCCGCTTTCACCGGCCGCAATGAATCCCTCCAGTCCGGCGAGCGGGTTTTTAAGACCGTGCATCAGGTGAGCGCTGATGGCCCCGATGGCGGCGGTCTTGGAATTGAGCAGCAGTTCGCGATTGGCGCGGGCCAAATCTTCCTGCTGGCGCGCCAACCGACGGAATGTCCACCCGAGTCCGGCGATCAGGATGACATTACCTCCGAGCATCGAAAGGCCCACCTGCCACCACAGCCGGCGATCCACCTCTGCCAGTTCGGCGGCCACGGGACGCCCATCGAGCCAGTATCGCGCCCACACCCTTTCGCCCTCTGCGGCGGCGCCTACCGTTACGGGCACGACCACTTCAAGCCAAGGACCATCGGCGGCTTCACCCGCCAGACCGAGTCCGCCGGCCGTTTGCTTGGTCGGATGATACTGCGCGGTGGGCTGCATCACCTGCTGGGCGACAGGCAGCTCCTCGACAAACGCGGTGTCCGGCACGACCAGCGCGACCTCTCCCTCCGCGCCAAACAGCTGCATGGCCACGAGGTCATCCAGGCGGGGCGACTCCAGCAGCGCGTAAAATACATCCAAGGCCTCCACCGCGACGCCGAGGTCACGCACATCCTGAGTGCCCACCTCGCGTTGGATCTCCACCACCGCTTCCAAGGCCGCCGCCTCGCGTCGCAGCACCTGATCGTGCAAGGCCTGACGCACCGGCACCATCACGCCAAAGATCATCCCCGAAAACAAAACCACCGACCCGACGATGACAGCGAGGGAGAGATGGCGGTTGGGGTTTGAAGAGCGCACGGCGAACGGAGCTTGATTTAATAATTGAAGGAGAGTCCGGCCCAGTAGATTCGATCACGGTAGGTGGCGAGAACCTCGTTGCTTTCACTTATCAAGTCCTCCGTTTCGAGCCGAAGTTCCCAAGTGGAGTTAAACCGATACACGGCCTCCAAGCGAATCCAGCGGTCCTCGCGCTCCCGGGCCGGCGGATTGAGGCCCCCGCCCACGGTTTGGTTGAGGTAGTCGTAGCGTGACTCCTCATACTCGACGCTGAACTCCCAGGTATCGGCGGGGCTGGTCCAGCGCCCGTAGACCGCCCAGCTTTCGCCATCGTAGTCGTAAAACCCTGAGGTGCCGTCGCGGTTTTCGAGGGAGTTGAAATCGGCTTCCCACAACCACTCTCCGGCGAGATCAAATTCGGTCCACAAGGTGAACTCCTCCTCGGTCTGCTCAAAGGACAGTTGGGAACCTTCGATGGGACGTCCTCCCGGCGTGACGTCGAGGCGTTCGTCGTAGTCCCGCGTGCGATCGCGCCGGCCATAGTGGGCCCCGATCCATTTGACGGGGCTCAGCCGCACCCCATGCCACCACGACTCGCTGGAGTAGTCTTCCGGCACAAGGTGGTAGTTGGCCTCGCTCAGCTTGAACCGCGATTCCGCTTCGAGGCCCCAGGGTAATTGCAAGGTGGCTCCGGTGATCGAGGCGCCATTCACAATCTCCACCGGCAGGACGGTGCGTTCCGCCGCCGTGGTGGAGAGGTCGGCGACCTCATCGCGGTAGTAGCCCTGCCCCTTGGTCCACAACCGGAAGGGGCTCCACGGCTTCCACCGCAACTCGGCCTGGCCAAACCAGGACTGGTCGGCGTCAGACACGGCACCCTTAATGGAAGCATAGGCCGTCAGGCTGCCTACCAGTGATGTCTGTTTATGCTGTTGGTGCAGATAGTCCTGCTCTGCAGCCCCGACTTCGGTCCAGGCATGAGTGAAAAACGGCAGCCAGGTGAGTTGTTCATGCGACAGAGTCGGTAAATCAAGCAACAATTGCTGATAGATAATGCCATTGGTTCCG
>CAKZMS010000268.1 GCA_937128785.1 uncultured Opitutaceae bacterium
TCCCGCCAACCGGGGATGGTGACCAGTTTATCGATCATTTGCATGCCCCGTTCTCGCGTCTCGGGCAGGCTGGCGAGGATTCCGCCCAGGCTTTGGAGGATGCGGGGATCGTCGGGTGATTCCGCATGCATCTGCTCCAGCATTTCGAAGGCCTGTTGAAACAGCTCCGGATTAAAACCGCTGGATTGCCCGGAGACCGTCAGCCAGTAGTTTACCTGAGCGTAGCGCGCCTCAATGGAGTCGGGGTTCAGGCGCATGGCCTTTGCCGCGTAGTCCTCGGCCCGCACCTTGTTCTCGGTGGTGTTGTCGAAACGATAGAACACCTGAGCGGCACAAACCCGTGACCAGGTGGCCCAGATCTCAGCGTTCAACGGCTCCATTTCCGCGGCCTGTTCACAGAGTTCAAAGGCGGTTTCCAGGTCGGCGCGGGAGAGTGAATCCGCGGTGACCAGATCGTTGGCCCGCGCGGCCAATCGCTCGGCCTCCGAAATAGGTGCGGCCGGCGCCGTGACCTCGCCCGATCTGAGGTCCGGTGGATCGTCGAGCTTACCGCTGACCAGCCAGAAAGCGAAGGCGAGGGAAATGACCGCGGCGGGCATGCCAATCCAGAGCCATTTTTTCCAGCCGGGTGGATTGGACTTGGGTGACGTGGATGTGGCCGGTTGGGCGGCTCGGGTTCCCAAATTCTGTTGCGATGATGCGGCGGGCTCGCCCGATAAAGCTTGCGCCAGGCGAGAGGCAATGGCGGCGGGTGAGGTGGAGTCGAGGCGCATCCATTGGCGCTCGCGAAAGCGGTCGGGCACGCGGGCTTCGGCGTCGGTGGTGTGGTCACTGACCACCGGAAAGAGAAACGGCTGGTCGTGCGCCATTAAGAAGGTGCGTTGTTCGGCGAGATGCCACTCCAGCCGGAAATACCCTTCAGCTCGAGCCTGGGTGTTGGCCGAGATTATGGGCACGAAGAGGGTGCACTCCTTGATCTGGCGGCGGATCTTGGCATCCCAAGCGTCGCCGCCGACGAGTTCGGATTTATCGAACCAGACCTCGATACCCGCCGCGCGAAGCGCGTTGGCAATACGCTCCGCTGCTTCCGCATCTTGCGACGCGTAGCTGAGGAAGACGGCGGATTCTTGGGGCATGGCGATCTAGTCCGCAAACAGCGGAGCCCAGGCTTCGTCGTCGGCGAAAAGGGCCTCAAGTTCCGGCGTATCCCACAAGGGATAATTCCAGAGCGTGCTGTTCAAATCGAAGCGGCTAATCACCTGAGGTCCCGGTTTTTTCAGGTAGTCTCGTATGGCCTGGATCGCCACTTCGGGTGGGTCTGTCCACACACTGATAATGGCGTAAGTGGCCGCGCCGTAGGCTTCATCCAGAGCATCGTTTTGGGCTCGAAGATAGTCTTCGTATTCGTCGGCAACCCGTTGACTCTCTTTTTTGTTGCCCAAAAGAGCGTGCGAGAAAGCCAAGGGGAAAAACCGAGTCGTGTTACCTGACTGTTGGAGTGCCTCTTTCGCCTCGTCCCGGATTTTTTCCAGGACCTCGACAGCTTCACTTTCGCGATCGGCGATCTTCAGCACCATGGCCAGCGAGAAATCGAAACCGTCGCCTGCTGTGATCTCCCCTTGGGCGTTCTTATGCAACTCGATGTAGTGATCCCATTCGCGATTGGTCACCGCTTCTTGCATCCGGAAACCGTAGAAGAAGGGGTGGTCGCTTTCCCCGAAGTCCGGGTATCGTGCGATCAAGTCATGGATGGGTTGAATGCTGTTGTCGCGTTCGGCTTGGTAACGAGCCAGCTGACCTTCTGCATCAATATTGCCGGGGTTTCGGTCGACCAGGATCTGCTGAAGATCGGCGGCTTTGGCCCAAAGTCGGCAGCGCGTGTAGGTTTCGATCAGTCCGGTGATTACGGAGATGTTACGCGGATCAAGCTCCAGGGCCCGTTCGTGGTGGCGCAGTGACTCCGCCCATTTTCCCTCCCGGCGGCGGATGAATCCCATGGAGG
>CAKZMS010000269.1 GCA_937128785.1 uncultured Opitutaceae bacterium
AGCGGGTAGTTCGATGGTTTATGCTACTCCGCATGCTGCAGCATCCATCCGCGGGAAAAAGGTGGTTGTGCAGGCCGGAGACTTTGAAACCACAATTTCAAGTGTTGAAGGAGAAGTGACCATCACTGGCGACGGGACAGGAGCCAGCGGCCAAACGATCAGCGACGGTCAACAAGCTGTGATCCGTCGTCTGCCCGGCCAGCCCCCTTCGATCGAAATCGGTCCCATTCCCGATGACCAAATCGCAACCATCGAAGACAAAGTCACCATGGCATGTAATGCCCGTCAGACGGTGTATTTTGATTCGGTAAAGAAAAAATCCGAGAACGGGATGGCTCCAGAGGACGGCATTGTCGGGGATGAACTCGCTTCAGATGACTCGGAGGATTCGGACGATGAAGAAACATCCGATGATCTTACTCCCGGCAGTGAAGACACCGGCGTTGGTTTCGCCGACGTGTTCTTGGACGATAGCGCGGGGACCGACTCCGATTTTGAAATCGTCGCCGTTGTGGTTACACCGGTGGACAGCGTGCAGGAGGTCATCGCGAGCGACGAAAGTGTCCGCGCCGGCGGGGGTTAATCCCCTCCCCTCTTTCGGTTTTTGATTAATGACTCTTTCCAACTCCAATTCAGTTCGCGGATTGATGGCTGCACTCTTTTCGGGTGTGGCCATTGCGCCTGCCTACGGGTTGGTGCGTTGGAATGAAAACAAGGATCAGATCCACGTCCGGGCCCGAGTCACCTGGATGGCTGACTCGAACATTTACTACAACGCCGCGAATGTAGGGGACACGGTGATCTCAGGTGCCTTCGGCGCCGAATACCGTCGGCAAGCAGGCTTGATCGGGGTGAACGCCGACGTCGGCGTGAGCGTATCCAACTTCGAGGAGAACACAGACGAAAGTTTCACCAACCCGACGATGCGGGTTGAGTTAACCAAGGATACCGGCCGCACAACCGGCACCCTGGGATTCACCGGATACCGGGACAGTCGGGCTGACCCAGCGGCAAACATCCGGACCGATTCATGGAACTATGGTGCGGAACTCCGGCTCAAATATCCGATCAACGAGCGCAACAGCATCGCGGGCGGCATGGGTTGGAACCGTC
>CAKZMS010000270.1 GCA_937128785.1 uncultured Opitutaceae bacterium
GTCTGGCCCCACGATCCCGCCAAACTGGTCAAAGCCCTGCAGGTGGGTCTGCCCCCGACGATTCAAATCAAACAAGTGGCGCCTGCTTCCGCTGATTTCCATGCGCGCAAGAGTGCCTGGGGCCCGCGCTACACCTACCGCATTTTGCAGGGCGTCGCGTCGCCGTTCGAGCAGCGCTATGTACTGAGCTACCTCCGTCCCCAGCCTCTTGATACAACCTCGATGCGGGACGCCGCGGCGGTGTTGCGGGGCAAACAGTTTTTTACCGGCTTCGCCGCGGACAATGGCACCGAAGTATTCGATCCTTTGCGCAACATGCGGCGACTGGAAGTGGTCGAGGACGGTGATCGGGTGACTTTGATCTTCGAGGCCGATGGATTTCTCTACAAAATGGCCCGGAGCCTGACGGGGGCGTTGATCGCCGTAGGGGAAGGTCGCATGTCAATCGATGAGATCCGCGAGACGCTGCGAACCTTCCGTCGCACCGAACGCGTGGAAACGGCCCCGGCGCAGGGCCTGTTCCTGGAGGAGGTTTTTTATGAACCGGTCGACGCCCCCGCCTGAAACGAAACCGGGTCGGGCGCTCTGGCGCACGATGCAGGACTTGGTGTTTCCGCCGGTTTGTCTGAGCTGTGAGGGGCTGGTTGAGGAGGGTCAGCTGCGGCACATCTGCGCGCGATGTGAGCCTCTGTTGTTTCGGGTCCGCGAGCCGCATTGCGCGAGCTGTGGGCACCCGTTCTTCGGGCAAATGGCGGGGGAGCGTATTTGCCCGCACTGCGAGGGACTCAAGCCGGTCTACGGCCGGGCCAAAACGGTCACGTTGTTCAAGGGGCCCGCCCGGAGTCTGATTCTGGCGCTGAAATACCACCACGGGCTGCATGTTCTGGCGGATATCGAAACCCTCATCGCCGCCAATGCGGAGGTGCGCGAGTTCTTGAAAGGAGCTGTCCTGGTGCCGGTGCCATTGCACCCCCGCAAGGAGCGTGAGAGAGGCTACAACCAGTCTCAGATGATCGCTGAGGCCTTCCAGCAGGGCTGTGCTCCCGAGCGTCCGCCAATTGCCAATTTGTTGCGTCGCAAGGAGGATAGCCCCTCTCAAACCACGTTTGATCGGCGCACCCGCCAGCGGCGCATGAAAAATGCCTTTGCAGCGCGGGATGGTGTCCTCATAACCCCCGATCAACGCTATGTTTTGGTCGATGACGTTTTCACTACCGGTTCCACTCTCAATGCCGCTGCCCAAGCCCTTCGCCGGGCCGGCGCTTTGAATCTGGACGTCATCACGTTCGCCCACGGATAATCCGCCCCGCCACACCGCGCTCCTATGTCGCTTTTCAGCAAACCGAAATATTCCACGGTTGTCGTCAAAAAGAAGGACATCCCCAAGGGTCTTTGGACGAAATGTCCGATCTCCGGCGAGATTGTCTTTAATAAGGAGCTCGAGGCCAACCAGATGGTGGTGCCCAAGAGCGGCTACCATTTCCCGATCAGCGCGCGTGAGCGCATTGCCAACTTGGTGGACGCGGGATCCTTCGAAGAGATGGATACCGGGGTGAAGTCGGCTGATCCGCTCGAGTTCGTCGATTCCAAGCCCTACCAGGAGCGCATTGAGCAGGCCGAAAAGAATAGCGGGGTTTCGGAAGGCGTCGTCAGTGGAATGGGTAAGATTCACGGTATCGATGTTTCCCTCGCTGTGATGGAGTTTCGTTTTTTGGTGGGAAGTTTGGGTTCAGCCGTCGGTGAAAAGATCACTCGCGCCGCCGAGCGAGCCCTGGAGCGCAAAGTGCCGTTGATCATCACCAGTGCCTCGGGAGGGGCGCGCATGCAGGAGGGTATCTTCTCCCTCATGCAGATGGCGAAAATCAGCGCGGTCATCGCTCGCCTACACGAGGCCAAAATTCCTTACATTTCCGTGATGACTCATCCGACCACGGGGGGAGTGACGGCCAGTTACGCCACGCTGGGTGATATCAATCTGGCGGAGCCCGGCGCCATGATCTGCTTCGCAGGACCACGGGTCATCAAAGAAACCACCAAGCAGACGCTGCCGCCCGGATTTCAGACTGCGGAATTCCTGCTCCAGAAGGGTTTGATCGACCAGATCGTCAGTCGTCTGGAAATGCGTGATCGTTTGGGTGACCTGCTGCGTGCCCTGTATTTGAAGGAATCCCCTGCCGTCGCGGCAGGGTGAGTCTTCAACTCGTTTTACCTACCGAAATAGCCGGCTGATGACCGATTATGCGGAGGTTCAAGACTACCTCTTTGGACTGAAAGCCAAAGGGGTGAAATACGGGATCGATCGAATGCGCGGTCTGGCGCGCGAACTGGGCCACCCCGAGCGCAAGATTCCCATCATCCATCTGGCTGGCACCAACGGCAAAGGTTCCACGGCCGCCATGCTGGATTCGATCCTCCGCCAGGCGGGTTATCGCGTGGGTCTCTACACCTCTCCCCATTTGGTGCGCCTCGGCGAACGGGTGCAGGTGGACCGGGTCGAGCTCACCGAAACTGAGATCGTGAACTACACCCGAGAGCTTCGGCCGATTGCGGAGTCGCTGGCCGCGGGGGATGACTCGGATCATCCGAGTTTTTTTGAGTTCATGACGGCGATGGCCTTCCTGCAGTTCGAACGGAAGCAATGCGACATAGCGGTCGTGGAGGTGGGCCTGGGCGGAGAGCTCGATGCGACCAACGTGGTCCAGCCGACTGTCACTGCCATCACTTCAATCGGGTTGGATCACTGTGAAATCCTCGGTGATACCCACGCCGAGATCGCCGTGGCCAAAGCGGGTATCATCAAAACCGGAATCCCGGTGGTGATGGGAAGATTGCCCGAGGAGGCTGAGCAAGTGGTCCGCGCCAAAGCCGCGCAAATGGACGCACCGGTGATTTCAGTCCGGGATAGGTTCGGCGAAAATACTGATGAATACCCCACGGCAGGGATGTTTGGAGACTGCCAACGCTGGAATGCCGGCACGGCTCAGCTGATCGTGGAGGCCTTGGCTTGGGGCATCTCGCCCCAGCATATCGAAGCCGGACTGGGCACGGCTCATTGGCCGGCTCGGTGGCAGGAAATTAATTGGGCAGGACGCAGGGTCATCCTCGACACCTCGCACAATCCGGAAGGTGCCGTGGAACTGGATCATAATTTGACCCGGTTGGCTCAGGAGGCCGGAGGACCATTAACGATCGTAGTGGGGGCGCTGGGTTCAAATCGTGCCGGTCCACTTTTGGAAATTGTCGGCCGCTATGCGGCGTGTGTGTGCCTGGTGGAACCGCAGCAGCGGCGAGCGTGCTCCCATGCTGAACTCAGGCAACTATTACCCAGCGAATTTTCCGGCAAATTGGTCGAAAGCCAGGTTGATAAGCTTTTCTCCGAAAAAGAAATTATCGAGTTCGTCGAACCCCAACAGACGATTGTGGTCACCGGATCGATCTACTTAGCGGGTGAAGTTTTGGCCGCTCTCGATTCGACTAGTGGCGCTCCTGAATCTCATCTTCAGGATTTCTGATTCCTCTACAAAGTCAAAGCGTGACGTGTTGTTAGTCATCAGATGGGAAGGGATTGCAGGATTCACCTCATCATATATCGGAATCAGAACTTTAGTCTATAGCACCAATTTAGACTGAGACTAAAATGAGAATGAGACCGATACTCAGATAATGTTTGACCCACGGTAGGATCAGGGCGGTGCTTCATTCCGGTCTTATCAAGACTGAGTATCAATTTCATCAATGAAGTCCTCCTACCTACTTCGTCTTTCTACGATATTTCGGCGCACCGCAGTCTTCGCTGCATTGACGCCCGCGATGCTGATTGCCGCTGAAATGCCCACTCCTGAGCAGATGTGGGCCATTATCCAGCAGCAGCAGCAGCAGATCGCCGACCTGACCAAGCGGGTGGAGGCCGCGGAGGCCAAATCCAGCCAGGCCGAGATTCAGATCGTTGAAGCTGTTTCGCAGGTTCAGGAAACCGATGCCAAAATTGAGGCCACCTCGGCCTACGTGGAAACCTTGGCTGACCAACAGGGTGCCGGAGGTTCTGGCAACAATTGGTATGATCGCACTTCTTTGGGTGGTTACGGTGAGATGCACCTGAACTTTGGCAGCACCGACATGATCGATTTCCATCGCTGGGTGCTGTTCATCGGTCACGAGTTTAATGACACCATGCGGGTGTTTTCCGAGTTTGAGCTCGAACACTCTTTGGCGGGTGATGGCGCGCCGGGTGAGGTCGAACTTGAGCAAGCTTACGTCGAGTTCGATCTATCCGCCTACTCGAAGGCCCGGGCTGGAATGTTCCTGCTACCCATCGGCATGCTGAACGAAATTCACGAACCCAACACCTTTTACGGGGTGGAGCGTAATAACGTCGAAAAGAACATCATTCCGACGACATGGTGGGAAGGAGGGGCCGGCTTCACGCAAACGACTGATTCCGGTTGGGCCTTTGACTATTCAGTTCACTCCGGACTCAACGTGCCCACGACGGGCAGCAAGGCGTTTAATATTCGCAGCGGACGTCAAAAACTCGCCGAAGCCGAAATGAAAGCGGGCGCCGGCACGGTTCGGGCCAAGTATACTGGTATTCCCGGCTTCGAGTTTGCTGCCTCTGCCCAGTATCAGCAGGACATGGCCCAGGGGTCTCTGAACGAGAGCATCAGCGCCACGCTGCTTACCACTCACATTGATTGGCAGCGCGATGGTTTCGGCTTCAAAGCGCTCTACGCGCGGTGGGATATCGATGGTCGG
>CAKZMS010000271.1 GCA_937128785.1 uncultured Opitutaceae bacterium
TCGTCCGCCATCACCGTGGCCATCCGCGCCTCCAACTGATCAATCAGGGCTTTTTTTTTTCGTCCCCGGCCGGAGCTGATTCCGCCAGGGTTGAGATCTCTTTGATGAGACTGTCGATGGCGCGAGCCCGGCTGGCCTCCACGGGCTTGAGCAGGGTTACTTCCAAATTGATTTTTTCGGCCAAGCCCAATTTCACACCACCCTCACCTTCCCGCAAAGCATCCAGCAGCCGGGTAACCTGTTCGGTCGAAAGTTCCGTATCTCCCAAACGCCTGGTTTTACCGCCTTGAGCGATGGCATCGAGCAACGCTTCCCGGACGACGGCTTGGACATCGGCCAGCAGGCGAACCAGGTCCCGCCCCTGCTCATCGCACTCATCAACCAGAGCGATGATTTGCTGATGATCACCTGCGGCCAAGGCACCGGCCAGCGCGTTCAGTTTTTCCGCCGCCACCAGACCATAAACATCAAGTACGTCGGGCTCGTCGATTTCCTCCCCGCAAAAGGAAATCATTTGGTCGAAAATCGACTGCGCATCACGCATACCACCGTCCGCCATCCGAGCGATCGAAGCCAGGGCGGTGTCGGTGATCTTTACACTTTCGTCGGCCCCGATTTTTTTGAGCCGCTCGATGATCAAGGGGGCCGGGATCGGCTTGAGGTCAAAGCGTTGGCAGCGGGAAATGATCGTCGGCAACACCTTCTGCGGATCAGTCGTCGCGAAGACGAACTTCACGTGCTCGGGCGGTTCTTCCAGCGTTTTGAGCAGGGCATTGAAGGCCTGCGCCGAGAGCATGTGCACCTCGTCAATGATGTAGACTTTGAACTTACCCTGAGCCGGCGCGTATTGGACGGTTTCGCGCAGATCACGGACCTGATCGACGCCGTTGTTGGAAGCACCGTCGATCTCGATCACATCGAGATGGGTGCCATCGGCGATTGATTTGCAGGCTTCGTCCTCGGGGTCGAAGTCGGCATTGGGGCCATCGGTGCAGTTGAGGGCCTTGGCAAATATCCGGGCGGTCGAGGTCTTGCCCGTGCCACGTGGCCCCACGAAAAGGTAAGCGTGCGCGATGCGATCGCGTTTGATCGCATTGCTGAGGGTCCGCATCACGTGGTCCTGCCCCACCACATCCGCGAAAGTCTGCGGACGCCACTTTCGGGCAATGACTTGGTAGGCGGTGGAGGACAACGAGAAGCGTGATTCAGATGGTCAGATTCAAAATTCTTAATTCAGAATTCCAAATTGGAAAGATAGGTGGCCAGGCCTTCCACGGCACTGGGAGAACGTCACTACCGTTGCTACCTTCCGGTCCTGGCGGAGTTCGTGCGCCTGCCCATGCATGGCGCCTGGCCGCCGCGAACCTGAGCGACCATCCCACCGAGGTTCAATGAGAATTTTTCTTCTCAGACCTTCCAACCGGCCAATTCCTTGCGGAATCGGCGGTCCAGTTTCATGGCCTCGGCCGCCATTTGGGCCCCCGTCAAGGCGTCGATCGACGGCTTTCCCTCCGGGGCATCGGGGTTGGCATAGACGGTGGCCGGCACCCGGGGGCCCGCTGGACTGACCACAAAAACGACGCTGCGTTGCAGCCCCTTGGCCGCGGCCAGCTCATCGAGCTGCTCCATGGCTTTGGCGGGCACCATCCAAAGGGTGCCCCAAGTGTGCGATCCCGTCTCGGGTTTGATATTGGCGTGCCCGTCGGCCGTGAATCCGAACCGCTGGTCGGTGGCCTTGGCGTTGCCCATCAGGTCGGACAACGCGTGGATTTCGGACATGAATGTTTCGGCGGCCATTTCGCCGTCTGCAACGAAAAGGAATC
>CAKZMS010000272.1 GCA_937128785.1 uncultured Opitutaceae bacterium
GGTCGAAGAACAGTTCCTGACCGCTAAGCTCGCCCAAAACCTCGACGCCGCGACCTACTTGGTGGGGCGCCCCGGAGAAGGCGATGGCATTCTGGTCTCCGCCGATCGCGACCCCAACACCCGGGGCGCGCTCGTCACCGGATTGATATCGGACGTCCCGGGTGACCTGTCGGCCCTCGCGGCCGACATCGATGCCGGCAAGGTGAAGACCTTGTTGTCCGTCGGCGAAGATCTGACCGAGGCCGGCTTGACCGCGGAGCATCTCGCGAAGGTCGACGTAGTGTATCTTGGCAGCCACGCGAACGCCACGAGTGAAGCCGCCAAGGTGGCTATCCCGACGCTCACGGTGTTCGAAAAGAGCGGCAGCTTTATCAACCAGCAGTTCCGCATCCAAAAATTTGCCGCCTGTGTGCCTGGGCTCGCCGGAGCCACGGATGACCGCGTGGTGCTCGACCTGATGCTCACCGCCGTCGGTGGTGAGTCGGAAGGCAGTGACATGGCCTCGGTTTGGAAATCACTGGCCGCCAGCGTTTCGGTGCTGGCCGATTTGAATTACGCCAAGATTCCCGACACGGGATTACTTTTGGATGACACGGGGTGGAGCCAGCTGAATTTTTCTGAGGGCGAGTCCCTTCACTTCAAACCCGCTGCTGCGGAAGCCACGGCCTGATCGTTTGAACCATGATTGAACTTTATCTCAATCTTCCCGTCTGGGTTCAGGCCTCACTTAAGGGCCTGATCGCGATCGGTCTGATCATTCCGATCGCCGGTGCCTGCTCGTTGGCGGAGCGTAAAATCTCCGCGTGGATCCAGGGTCGTCCCGGTCCCAACCGGGCGCGTGCTTGGGGCTTGGGTTACATCCCGGTTCTGGGCCCGATTCTCCAGCGCCTGGGGGTGTTCCACTTGATGGCCGATGGCGCGAAGTTCGTTTTCAAGGAAGACGTGGTGCCGGGGCACGTGAACAAGTTCTACTATTACCTAGCGCCACTGGTCGCGCTGGTGCCTTCGCTTTGCACGATCGTGGTCGTGCCGTTTGGCGCGTACTTCGACGCCGCGACAGAAACCCTCAAGCCGTTGATTCTGGCCGACGTCGATGTCGGTATCCTCGCCGTCTTCGCGATTGGTTCCCTCAGCGTCTATTCGCTGATTCTCGCCGGCTGGGCTTCCAACTCCAAGTATCCCTTCCTCGGCGGTGTGCGCGCTTCGGCCCAGCTCATTTCGTATGAGCTTTCGAGGACGCTCTCGGTTATACCGGTTTTCCTGTGGGTCAACGCCCCCGGACCGGAGGCGACTCTCAGTCTCTTTGCGGTGGTCGAAAGCCAAAGTCAGCCCGGTTTCTGGGGCGGTATGTGGTTTGTGTTCCTGATGCCGCTGTGTGCCTTCGTCTTCCTCGTCGCACTCTTTGCCGAAACCAATCGCCAACCGTTCGACATGCCGGAATCGGAAGCCGATCTCGTGGGTGGTTTCCACACCGAGTATGGCGAGTTCAAGTGGTCCATTTTCTTCGTCGCCGAATACGCGCACATGACCATCGGGTCGGGCGTGTTTGTGCTCCTCTTCCTCGGCGGCTGGAATCCGCTGCCGTGGGTGCCCCTCGAACCGTTGATTGCCGGCTTGCCCGTGTGGCTGGGTGGTTTGATCGGCGCGAGCGTCTTCCTCGGAAAGACTTTCTTCTTCATCTTCCTCTTCATGTGGGTGCGCTGGACTCTGCCGCGCTTCCGTTATGACCAGGTGATGAAACTCGGTTGGCAGAAGCTTCTGCCGATCGCCATTGCCAACGTCATCTTTTACGCCCTCGCGATCGCGCTCATCGAGCGCGCCTGACCCGGGCTAACGCAGAAATATGAATGCAGAATTAAGAAACCCGGATTTCGGAACGGCGGCGTTCGTTGGCCGTTCATTTCCGCATTCTGCGTTCTGCGTTCATCCTTTGTAATGCCATGTCTTTCAAAACCGTAGAACGCAAACCCCTCACCATCGCCGAGCGCACGTATGTGCCTCAGATCATGAGTGGGCTGAAGACCACCTTTAAGAAGATGGTGAAGCCCAAGGAGACCCTTGAGTATCCCGAGGCCCGCCCGCCGATCCCCCCGGGGTATCGCGGCGTGCCCACGCTCGTGAAGGATCCCAATGGACGGGAAAAGTGTGTTTCCTGTCAGCTCTGTGAGTTCGTTTGTCCGCCCAAGGCCATCCGCATCAAGCCAGGTGAGATCGCCGCGGATGCCGACACCGCTCACGTCGAGAAGGCGCCGCAGGAATTCGATATTGATATGCTCCGCTGCATCTACTGCGGCCTCTGCCAGGAGGTCTGCCCGGAGGAGGCGATCTGGTTGCAGAATCAATTTTCCCTTTCGGGTTACACCCGGGAGGAGATGGTCAACAACAAGGCCAAGCTCTACGAACTGGGCGGCACCTTGCCGGACAATCACTTCAAGTGGGACAAAAAGAAGGCCGCCGAAGAGGCGGGCAACGGCGACCACTGATGAAAGTAGCGAGCATCGAGTAGCCAGTAGCGAGCATTCCAACCAATCTTCAATGAGCCTTTCCTACCAATCATTGCCAACCAGTAGCCGAGTCCAGCTTCGGGTAGCTTCTACTCGCTACCCGCTACTCGCTACTGACTACTGATTCAGCCATGGCAGATATCCTTTTTCATCTTTTCGCGTTTCTGACGATCGGCAGTTCGGTGGCCGTCGTCTACAACCACAACGCGGTGAATTCGGCGCTGGCCTTTCTGGTCGGGCTGGTGGGCGTGTCGGGCCTCTTCGTGCTGCTCGACTCGTTCCTGTTGGCCGTGCTGATGGTGCTGGTTTACGCCGGTGCGGTCGTCGCGCTGTTCCTCTTCATCATCATGTTGCTCGACATGCAGGGCGGCGAACGTCCGCCTTTCTCCAAACCCACGGCGGTGGCCGGCCTGATCGGCGCAGCGCTGCTGACGGTCTGCACCATGACGTTGATCCGAAACTTCGGCGGTCTCGAAACCGCGGAGATGGGGGCGATCGTTCCGGTTGGCGCCAATCTCAAGCACTATGCTGATCAGCTCTTCACCACTTATCTACTGCCCGTGCAAGTCGTCGGCTTCCTGCTGCTGATCGCGATGCTCGGGGTGATTGTTTTGAGCAAGAAATTTGAAGGCATGGAGGACGTGAAATAATGAGCGTCGGTCTTACTGAATATCTCACCGTTGCCGCGGTCGTGTTTGCCATCGGCTTTGTCGGGGTGCTCATCCGCAAGAACACCTTGGTGATCTACATGTGCCTCGAGCTCATGCTGGTCGCGTCGACGATCGCTTTCGTCGCCTTCTCCCGTTTCAATGGCACGATGGACGGCAACGTCTTCGTCTTCTTTATCCTTACCGTCGCCGCTGCGGAAGTGGCCGTCGGTTTGGCCATCATTGTGGCCCTCTTCCGACGTCGCCAGACGGTCCAGGTCGAGGAACTTAACGCGCTCAAAAATTGATCGCCATGGAGTCCACTCAACTCGCTCTTCTCGCTCTCCTGACGCCGTTGCTGTCCGCCACGGTCATTGCGCTGTTCCTGCGCCGCGCCGGGGCCTTGGCGTCCTACCTCTCGACTGCGGCGGCAGGCGTGGTGGCGATCGCAGCCCTCATGCTGGCTTATGGTGGTCATCGTTTCGATGCGTCGGCCGAATGGTTCACGTTTGGAGAATTCACCCTTTCGCTCGGCATCAAGTTCGATGATCTCGCCGCCCTGATGCTAGCGGTCGTCGGCGTTGTCGGCTTCTGCGTGCACCTGTTTTCGTTGGGCTACATGCACGACGACGGCTATCGTGCCCGCTTCTTTGGTGGGCTCTCGATCTTCATGTTCTCCATGATCGGCATCGTCCTCGCGGACAATCTGTTCATGATGTTCATTTTCTGGGAGCTGGTCGGATTCAGCTCCTACTTGCTGATCAACCACTACTGCCTGAAGCAGTCCGCCGCCGATGCCTCGAAGAAGGCATTTATCGTCAATCGGGTGGGGGACTTCGGTTTCCTGATCGGCATCCTGATGTGTTACGCCGCCTACGGCACGGTCAGTCTCAATGAGCTGCCGGATGTGATCGCCGGTGGCGCCATGATGTCCGCGGTGATTCCGTTGCTGCTCTTCTGCGGTGCCATGGGCAAGTCGGCCCAGATGCCGCTCCACGTGTGGTTGCCGGATGCGATGGAAGGCCCGACTCCCGTTTCGGCCTTGATCCACGCGGCCACCATGGTCGCTGCCGGTATCTACATGCTCTGCCGGATTGAAGTCCTGATGGTGGCCGACGCGCTCAATGTCATCATGTGGGTTGGCACCATCACTGCGCTCTACGCGGCGTTGTGTGCGGTGGTGCAGAGCGACATCAAGAAGGTGTTGGCTTATTCCACGCTTTCTCAGTTGGGCTACATGGTCGCCGCCTTTGGGCTCGGCTCCTATCAAGCCGCCGTGCCGGTTGAAATTGGTCACGCGGATGGCTCCATGCAAATGGGCGAAGTGTTCATCATGGTTGGCGGGGTGGGGGCGGCGATGTTCCACCTCACGACGCACGCCTTCTTCAAGGCATTGTTGTTCCTCGGTTCCGGTTCGGTGATCCACGGCTGCCATCACGAGCAGAATATTTTCAAGATGGGCGGCCTATCGAAGAAGATGCCGATCACGTTCATCACCATGACGATTGGCGTGCTCGCGATTGCCGGCCTGCCGTTCCTGTCCGGTTTCTATTCCAAGGATGCGATCCTGCATTTGGCGGGTGAGCAAAACTCGACGATCTTTGCCATCCTGGTGGTCACCGCCGTGCTGACTTCATTCTACATGTTCCGGATGTGGCGCATCACTTTCTTCGGTGAAGCTCGCAGCGATGAGGCCAAGAAAGCCCACGAAGGTGGTCTCACCATGACGCTTCCGCTCATTGGATTGGCGATCCTGTCGATCGTGGGTGGTTACACCGGCCACAATGGCGAGGGTCTGATCTATGGTGCTGCGTTTGCGGATGTCTGGTCGCAGATTCCGCATCCGGCCGGCATCGGGGTATTCATCAAGAGTATCGCGATTCTGGCGGTCGGCGCGGGACTGGCCTTTGCCCTCTACAAACCGGGGCCGTCCGATGGACTGGCCACCAAGGTGCCAGCGGCGTTTATGGGGCTTACGCTCCTCAAGGAATCCTTCGATAAGGGTTACGATTACTACGTCGCCAAGATTCAGGATCGGTTCGCCATGGTACTGAATTTCCTCGAACAGATTTTGTTGTCGGGCCTTATCATCCGGGGCCTGGCCGGGGTAGTGGGCTTGTTTGGTCTCGGCGCACGGGCGCTGCACACGGGCAGCCTGCACACTTACGTTTATTGGTTCCTGCTCGGGGCAGTGTTGCTCTGGGGCTTTGCCGGAGGGTTGTTCTAATGGATCTCCTACTGATCGCTATTGTTTCCCCGCTCGTCCTGGCCTTGGCCATGGTGCTGGGTCTGCCCAAGGCGCTGGCGCGCAATCTGGCTTATGTCGGTTTCGCTATTCCCGCTATCATCGGCATTGTGCTGTGGTGTCAGTTTGGCGCTGCCACCAAAGAAAGCACTTACGCGTTCCTCACCAGCTACGACACGGGTCTGAGTGGGTTGGGTATCAACCTTACGCTCGGCTTGAACGGCATCTCGATGCCGCTGTTTGTCATGGCAGGCATCGTCGGTTTGGCCGCGGGTCTCTACGCACTCCAGTCTGCGGCTGAACGCCTGAACCAATATGTGACGCTGCTGCTGATCATGCAGGGCGGTTTGATGGGCGTGTTCGCGAGCGTGGACGTGTTCTTCTTCTACTTCTTCCACGAACTCGCGCTGATCCCGACCTTCATCATGGTGGGCATCTGGGGTGGTCGTGATCGCAACTATGCGGCGATGAAGATGACGATCTACCTGACGGTAGGCGCCATGCTTTCGCTGATCGGTTTGATCGCGATCTACTACACTTCGGGGGCGCAGACCTTTGACATGATCGCCCTGCGGGAAGCGATTGCCGCAGACGGACTTTCCACCGTGGCTCAGCGGAACATCTTCGGCCTGCTGATGTTCGGGTTCGGTATTCTGGTGTCGCTGTGGCCCCTGCACACCTGGGCGCCCTTGGGTTATGGGGCCGCTCCGAGTTCGGCCGCCATGCTCCACGCCGGCGTGCTGAAAAAATTTGGTCTCTACGGTCTTATCCAAGTGGCTCTGCCGCTGCTCCCGGAAGGTGCCGAGCACTGGGCGGTGATTCTCGCGACTCTGGCGGTCGTCGGCAATGTTCTGATCATCGGCATCGTGACCATCGCCCAGCGTGATCTCAAACAGCTGGTCGGTTATAGTTCCGTGATGCACATGGGCTATGCCTTTCTCGGGGTCGCCTGTCTGTCGGTGGTCGGTGTCGGTGGCGTGGTCTTCATGATGGTGGCTCACGGATTCTCGGCCGCCTTGCTTTTCCTCCTCGCGCCCAGCGTGCATCATCGCACCCAGACCTTCGATCTCGATGAAATGGGTGGGCTGGTGAAGCATGCTCCGATTCTTGCCGCCTTCTTTGTCGCCGCTACCTTGGCCAGCATCGGTCTGCCGGGCTTTGCCAACTTCTGGGGCGAGCTGACGATCTTCGTGGCCGCCTGGAAAGTGTTCCCGACGCTCACCGTCATCGCCATTGCCGGCGTGGTGATCTCCGCCATCTACGGCCTGCGTGCCGCCGCCAAGGTGTTCTTTGGTCCCCAAACCGAAGCTTTCGATAAGGTGCTCGAAGAGAAACCCGCCACCGACCTGACGTGGTCGGAAAAACTGCCGGCGCTCCTGCTGTTGGTCGCCCTGTTGGCCTTCGGCTTCTGGCCCAAGTTGATGACCGATTCGATTAATGAATCGGTCGCTGAAATTTATCCTGCCGTCGAATCGGCCGTTCCTGGGGACGTAGCCCGCAACTGATTCCTGCCGCGATGCCTACCGAATTACTTCAACAAGCCGCTGCTGACAACCAATGGGCTGCCATTGGTCCCGAACTCATGGTCGGGTGTTTGGCGCTGTTCCTCCTCATTCTTGAAATCGTGCTGCCCAAGTCGCGCCACGAAATCATCCCTTCGATCGCCGTCGTGGGCCTCCTCGGCATCATCACGGGTTTTGTGATCAACTACCACTCGGCGTTTGTCGGGCAAACGACCTTCAACGGCCTGCTGCGTCACACCGGCACCGGTCAGTTCCTGCGATTGTTTTTCCTGTTGGCGGCGACAGGCGTGAGCGTGCTCGGCATGGTGGCACTGAAGCGGCAGAAGATGCCGAAGATCGAGTTTTTCGCCATCACCTTGGTGGTGAGTGGAGCCATGATGCTGTTGGCTCAGGCCAACCACTTCGTGATGCTTTTCGTGGCCCTCGAAACCATCACGGTCGGCTTCTACATTTTGGTGAGTTACACGCGTACCAATCCGCTCTCCTTGGAGGCGGGACTGAAGTATCTCATCATGGGTGCTCTCAGTTCGGGCATCCTGCTCTTTGGCATCGCGCTGCTTTATGGAGCCGGGGGTAGTCCGGCGCTGACCGCGTCGAGCATGGACTCGATGAACTTCGATGCGCTGCGGGTTTTCCTTTACGCCAACCCGGACAATGTCGTCGCGGCGGTCGGCATCGTGTTGGTGCTCTCCGGCGTGGCTTTCAAGGTCGGTGCGGTTCCGTTTCAGATTTGGATTCCAGACGTCTATCAAGGCGCACCTACTCCGGTTTCGGCATTCCTCGCCATCGCCTCCAAGGCCGCCGGCTTCGCGATCTTGCTTACCTTGGTCACGGTCTTTGATGGCTATCAATCGTTGGTCATTGGCGTGCTGTCGGTCATGGCAGTTGCCACGATCCTTTTCGGCAATCTGGCTGCGCTGACCCAACACAATGTGAAGCGTCTGATCGGCCTGTCCGGGGTATCCCACGCGGGCTATCTGCTCATCGGAGTGATTGCGGCGATCCATGTGCCCTTCGCGGTCGGGGCGATCTGCTTTTACCTGTTCGCTTACCTACTGGCTTCGTTGGCCGTCTTCGGCGTGATGACTCACGTTTCGGGTGACGACGATGCGGATCAGGACTTGGACCACTATACCGACTTGGCCAAGACGCATCCCTTCCTCGGCACCGTGCTGGGCGTGGGCTTGGGGTCACTGGCGGGGATTCCTCCGCTGGCCGGGTTTATGGGCAAGCTGCTCGTCTTCCTGGCCGCCTTTGAAGCCGGGCTCTACGCGCTGTTGGGTGTCGCGATCGTGGGGGTCGTCATCTCGATCTATTATTACTTTGGCTGGATCAAAGCCGCCTTCTTCCCGCAATGGCGTCCGCCGGTGTTTGAAGGTGATGATCCGATTCCGGAACCCCCGCGGCAGGTCGTCAGTACGCCCGCTGGCATCCTCTTGGCTACTGCTGCCTTAGCCTCAGTATTCCTGGGTTTTTACCAAGGTCCCTTGGGGGCGTGGCTGGGCTTGAGCTAAGTTTGCCAGGACCCGCTTAACGTTCGATCAACCCGCCGGCTCACGGCGGGTTTTTTGCGGTCTAGTCTATAGAGTGAACATTGCGGTCAATTGCGCCCCCCTCGGGCCATTTGTCTCAATGTTCTCTGCTCATCAGCCATGCCTCATTTGCAAACCCCAGCCTATTCTCAAATCCTCCGACGTTTTGCTGCCGGATGGGTCATGCTGACCTCGCTGTACCTCAGCGCTCAGGTGCCGGATGGCGGCACGGAAATGATTGCCCAAACCGAACCGAGCTCCGCGGGTTACTACACGGGTAATGGGCCCGTGACATCCCGCACCATTGTCGATGTGACCGGTCAGGAATTCAGCCAAGCCACCCAGATCGCGACGCTCAATCCCACCGGCCAATTCTACTCCAGTGCGGTGTCGTTTACGTCCGATCGGGCGGTGGCGAATGGTGACGTGGTTTTACTGCGATTCTTCGCGCGGATGATCGAGACGACCGACGAGTCGGGCACGGCGACGATGGAAGTCTACGTCGAAGGCCCCGCGCCGGATTACACGAAGTCCGCCCAGTATCGGGTGAATGTAGCGGGAGCCTGGCAGGAGTTCTACGTTCCGTTCACGGTCGATGGCGACTACGCGGTTGGCCAGCTGGGATTCAAGTTTGGTTTCGGCGCGACGGGTCGCCCGCAGGTCATCGAGTTCGGTGGCGTTGAAGCCTGGTGGTATGGCACCTCCCAGACATTGGACGACATGCCCCGCACCAGTTTCGAATACGCTGGCCGCGCGTTGGATGCAGCTTGGCGGGCGGAAGCGGATGCCCGTATCGAGCAGTATCGGAAGGGGGACTATCAGGTGCGGGTGATCGACGAGTCAGGGGATCCATTGCCCGGAGAAAGCGTGCGGGTGCGCCTGCGCAAGCATGCCTTTGAATTTGGCACGGCCATGGTGGCTTCGCGCTTGATGGACAACAGCTCGTCTGCGGCCGGCATCTATCGCTCAAAGATTCTGGAGCTCTTTAACTCGGGCACCCTGGAGAACGACACCAAGTGGCCACCGTGGATCGGGGAGTGGGGCAGCAGCTTCAACCAGCCCCAGACCCTTGCGGCGCTGGATTGGGCGCAGCAGCAGGGGCTCGCCATGCGCGGTCACGTGTTGGTTTGGCCGTCCGAGCGCAACATGCCGCAGCAATTTCGGTCGGCCCTGGCGGCCACGGATCCGGGCATCCCGCAGGTTATCCTCGACCATATCGAGGACGTCCTTACCGCGACCGCAGGTAAGTTTGTCGATTGGGATGTGATGAACGAGCCGTTCGACAATTTTGACGTCATGCAGAAATACGGTAACGAGCGCATGATCGACTGGTTCAACAAAGCCCGCGAACACGCGCCGACGGCCGGACTGTTCGTCAATGACTACGGGATCCTCTCAGGTGGGGGACTGAACACCGAGAAGCAGGACGCCTACATTGAGACCTTGAATTTCATCAAGAACGGGGGTGGACCGGTCACCGGGATCGGATTTCAGGGGCACTTCTCGGGCACGCCGACGGGTATTACCAAGGTCTGGGAAGTGTTGGAGAAGTTTGCCACGGCGTTCCCTGACCTCGATTTCCGCGTCACGGAGTTCGACATCACGGGCGAAGACCCGGAACTAAAGGCTGATTACTTGCGCGATTTCTATACGATCGCTTTCAGCCATCCGCAAATGCTGGGCATTCAGCTTTGGGGTTTCTGGGAAGAGGCTCATTGGCGTCCGGAATCGGCGCTTTATGCTTCGGATTGGACCGAGCGTGAAATCGGCCGGGCCTATCGCGAACTCATCACCGAGACGTGGCAGACCAACGTGGTCGGAGTCACCGATCCCAATGGATACGTAGCCGGTCGCGGTTTTGCGGGTGAATACGTCGTCGAAGATCTCTCCGGTCGCCTGCTGGGCACTTTCTCGTTACCGGCGCAGGGAATCGGCTCGGTGACGGTATTGATGGGCGAGGTGAGGGGAGGCCGTCTCGCCAACCTTTCCACCCGCGGAGCCGTCGGCACCGGTGCCAACATCATGGTGGCGGGGTTTGTGATCGAAGGCAGCACGCCCAAGGACTTGGTGATTCGCGCCGTGGGCCCGAAGCTTGCCGAATATGGCGTAGCGGGTGAATTGCCGGACCCCCAGATCGCGTTGTTTCGTTCGGGCGAGGAGGTGCCGGTGATGCAGGTGGACGGATGGGACGCATCCTTGAGCCCGGTCTTCAGTGAACTGGGCGCATTTTCCCTGGACGGAGACAGCGCTTCGGCGGCGAGTCGCGTGCAACTTCAACCCGGTCCCTACACGGTGCACGTCGCCGGGGTGGATGATGCTACGGGCGTGGCGCTGGTAGAGGTCTACGATGCGGCTACGGCGGCACCGGTGCAGATGATCAATCTGTCCACCCGCGGCGCGGTAGGCACCGGGTCGGATGCCATGTTTGCGGGATTCGTTATCACGGGTGATTCCAACCAGCGCGTGCTCATTCGCGGGGTGGGGCCGACTCTGACTAACTTTGGTG
>CAKZMS010000273.1 GCA_937128785.1 uncultured Opitutaceae bacterium
CGCCTGATCGCCGACTGCGTCTGGGACTCGTCGTGGCGTTTGTCTTCGCCCTGTTGATGGGCGCAGGTCCGGGGTTGTATCTGGTAAATGGTTACGCGGCGGCGGGCGGCACGATTCTGGGGATGCCGGCGCTGTATGCCTGGGCCGTGGGGTGGTGTGCGGTGGAGGCGGCGATTGTGCTGATGGCCTACCTCAAAGTGTGGAGGCACGAGTCGTGATCGACGGCCCCCGCTTGTTGGCCACGATGGACATGGGGAACACGCCGTTGGTGGTGCTGGGTCTCTACATGCTCATGCTGTTGGCGTTGGGCGTGATGGGTTACCTGCGCAGCAAGACTTCCGAAGAGGATTACTATCTGGCGGGTCGCGGGCAGGGCGTGTTGGTGACGGCGCTCACTATCATGGCGACCTTCTTTTCGAGTGCGGCCATGATGGGGATTCCGGGGCTGATCTATAAGGATGGCACGGCGTTTCTGTTTTTCGTGCTCAACCTACCGGTTTCCGGGGCGATCATTTATCTGCTGGGATCACGGATCCGGCGAATTGGTCAAGCGCGTGGTTATGTCACTCCGGGCGACATGGTCGCCGATTACTACGGCGGCTCTGCGGTGCTCCGACTGGTGGTCGCGTTGATCGGATTTCTCTATGTAATCCCTTACATTGTGATGCAGATCAAAGCGGGGGGATATCTCGCGCAGCGTCTGTTTCCGGACGCGAGCGGCGTGGTATTACTCGGTCAGGAGTATGGCGCGTTTGAATTGGGCGCTATCGCATTGTCGATCCTGACCATGCTCTACGTGCTGATCGGGGGCATGCGGTCGGTGGCGTGGACGGATGTCATCCAAGGGGTGTTGTTGCTGGGCGGGATGCTGATCGCCGGTCTGGCCACGGTGATGGCGATGGGCGGTCCGGGATCGTATTTTGAGGCGCTCAAGGAGCTGCCGGCGGAGGCGCGCTCGATGCCGGGCGCTTCCGGGATCTGGTCGCCGTGGAAACTGCTCACGATTTGTATCTTCGCCTCCCTGGCGACGATGATTCAGCCGGGGCAGTGGATGCGATATTACGCCGCCAAGTCGACCCGCACCCTGCAGCGCAGTGCGCTGATCTTTGCGTTGGTCCTACCGGGGTGTTTTCTGTTCGGCGTGATGGTGGTGGGGCTGGGGGCACGCGTGCTGTATCCGCCGGCCATGGTGGACGGCACTCTTTTGCCTCATCCGGTGATCGGCACGAGTGCGGGTGAATTTGACCAGGTGGTGGTGGCGATGCTGCAGGAGCATGTGCCGCTGCTGTTGGGAGCCGGCGTGGGGGCGATTGCGGTTTCCATTATTTTGGTGGCGGTGATGGCGGCTTCGATGAGCACGGCCGACAGTAACCTGCATGCGCTCAGCGCCGTGCTGACGCGGGATGTCTATGATCGTTTCATTCGTCCCCAGGCCGGAGAGCGCGAGCGCGCGTGGTTCGGGCGGGCGGTGATCGTGGTGGCGACGATGCTGTCCTTGTGGCTCGTCAATCTGGGCAACTCCAACCCCGGGTTTCAGCCGCTGGCCTTGATCGCCTCGATGATGTTCGTGGCGATTGCCTTCTCCTGCCAGTTACTGCCGCTGGCGATCGATTGCCTGTTCGTGCGACGGGGCACGTCAACGGGAGCGATTTGCGGTATGGTCAGTGGTATTCTGGTGGTGTTTTTGTTCACGCCGTTTCCGACGTTGTTGCTGGGAAGTGAATTGACGGACACGTGGACGGGCATCACCGGTCGCTTGAGCCGATTGTTCGATATCGGTTTCTGTGGTCTGCTGGTTAACGCGATGGTGTTCGCCGTGGTGAGTCGATTTACAGCGCCACCCAGTCCCGAGCGGGTGGCGGCCTTTGCCCGCGATGCGGACCCATCGTGAAGAGCTGACTGCCTAGGCGGATACCTTGAGGTTTTCGAGAGTCTCCAGGTTTTCAAGCGGTTCACCCGCGAGCCATCGCTCACTCGAGGTAATCACTTCGTTCACCAGAAACTCCAGTTCGCCACCCTGGCAGCCGGCAATGTGCGGGGTCAGCAAGACATTGGGCATCCGATACAACGGGGAAGTGTGGGAAGGTGGTTCGGGTGAAGTGACATCCAACAGGGCGGTGAGATCTTCGCGCTCTTGCAGTGCTCGGATGAGGCCCGGTTCATCCACTTGGGCACCGCGGCCGGTGTTGATGAATGTGGCGTGAGGTGGCATCGACCGGAGATGCTCTTCGGTAATCACGCTGGTGAGTTCGGGCAGGTTGGGCAGGTGATTCGATACGACCTCGCAGGATTGGAAGGCGTGGGTGAGGGAATTCCGGGACACGCCGAGTCTCACCGCTTCGACTTCGGAGAGGTAGGGATCCACCACCGTGATCTTAAACTGACTGCCCGCTAGGCGTTTGATGATTTCCCGGGCGATCATGCCCCCACCAATTAAGGCGAGGTGGGTGCCATTGAGACTGGCCGAGGCCTGCCGAGGATTTTCCGCGAGAGCGGGATAGCTCTCGTCGCGGTAGGCCCGCGCGTGCCCAAAGAAGTTTTTGGCGGCGAGGGTGATCTGAGCGACGCAGGTGTCGGCGACCACCCGGGCATTGGCCAGCTTGGCCGTGCAGATTTTGATGCCGGTTGCGAGGAAAGGTTCGCCGAAGGCTTTGATCGAACCGGCAGCGAAGAACACGATCTCCAGCTGAGGTAGGGCGGAGAGATCGGTCGCCGAGAGACGGGGGAATCCCCAGGTGCCGAAGAACGCGTGCGCGGCTTGAGCGGCCGGATGACCGCGGCGAATTTCATCCCATGTCACCACTTCAGGATGGAGGATAAAATTTTGCGCGATACGGGCCCGGGCCGAGGACGAATACATCTGCTGCAGCCGGTTCCAAGATTCGCCGCTTTTGGTATCGGTGACGATTACCGCGTTTTTGGGGTGGGGGGACGGCGGAGGGGATTTCACGAAGGGGTGACCCGAGGAGGGGAGGAGTGGTGGCGAATGAAGTGGAGGGGAAGAGGGTGGTATCGCGGGTTTGATAGTTTGGAGGATCTCACTGCGGTTCAGGAGTTTTCGGCGTGAACCGTTCGATGGGTAGCGACGAACTGTCGAACAGTTCGACATTGAAGCCGTTGAGTCGCGGGGAATGCTGGAGAGCTTCAAGGGCCTCGGTCAGCCCCGTGACCCGGTTACCGAAGATTACCCCTCATGCCTTCAGCGGAAAAACCCACCATTCGAGATATCGGTAGAGAGCTCGGTCTGGCCATCAGCACGGTCTCCATGGCGTTGAAGAACGATCGTCGGATCTCGGTCGGCACCTGTGCGCGGGTGCAGGCGAAGGCGAAGGAGTTGGGTTATGTGCCGGATCCGCGTCTGGCCAGTGTGATGTCCAACCTGAAGAAGCGGAAGGTGGACCGTTTGGTGGCAGGGTTGGCCTACGTGGCTCCATCCCGGGAGTTCGCTGATTTGGAGAAGCATCCGATATATCGGAATTACTTCGAAGGGGCTAAGGAACGGGCTGAGCAGTTGGGCTATCGACTGGAGAACTTCAACATGCAGGCGGAAGGAATTTCAGGGAAACGGTTGGTTTCCATCCTTCGTAGTCGCGGCATCGAAGGAGTCGTGATCTCACCCATCCAGCACGTCGGGCAGGAGCTCGACATCGACTGGTCGAAACTCAGTGCCATCACCTTCGGTTACAGTGTGACGGAGGTCGGGATGAACCGCGTGGCGATCGATCAATATCTGGCCGTGCTGCGTTCGCTGGAGGGAATCGCCCGCCACGGTTATCGGCGGATCGGATTTGTCACCCGCGGTAATGCGGATGGTCGCATGCAAAACCGGTGGAAGGCGGCTTTGCTGGCCTTCCAGAACGACGATCCGACTCAGGCCGGGGTGCCGATTTTCCAAGGCACGGACCGGGAGGCATTTCTCGATTGGTTCGAAAAGCACAAACCGGATGCAGTTTTGGGGAACGGACTGCAGTGGGCGGAGTATCTACATGAGGAAGGCCTGCGTTGTCCCGATGACTATGGTTACGCCACCATGGAGTTTGAGGCGCAAGCGGTGCAACGCGCCGGCCTCGCCGATCCGGAGCTGCGCGAACAGTTGGGCTTGGTGGCCGGGATGAACCAAGGGTCGCGCTATATTGGGGGATTGGCCGTGGAGCTGTTGGCTCAGGACCTCTCGCTAAATTTGAAGGGACCCTCTTCGCGACCGAAGACCACTTTGGTGGAAGGGGCCTGGATGGATGGGGATACCCTGATTTCTGCCAAATAAGCCGACTGATCTTTTTCCATGGATACTCCCGACGCCCTGCAACCTCTCTCCAGCAACACGACCGAGTTCGTGGTGATCGGGGTTTACTTCTGTTTCCTGATCGCGGTCGGGATCGTCTTCGGACGGCTGGTGCGCAACAGCAGCGACTATTTTCGGGCGGGTGGACAAGCCAGCTGGTGGCTGGTCGGGCTCAGTATGTTCATGAGCGGGATCAGCACCTACACGTTTGTGGGTAATGCTGCGGGGATCTTCAAATCCGGCTGGAGTCCGTTGGCCATTTACGGCGCCAACGTATCGGGGTTTCTGCTCTCCGGATTGATTCTCGCCGCCTGGTATCGGCAGATGCGGGTCGTAACGGTGGCCGAGGCAATTCGGGCGCGGTTTGGCCACAAGTCGGAAGTCGTGCTGGCCACCCTGATGGTGGTCAACGGCTTGGTCTGGACGGGCGCGGTGCTCTACGGCCTGTCCGTGTTCTTCACGCTGCTGTTACCCGGTGTCCCCCAGGTTTTCGTGATTCTGGCGGTGGGGGCGGTGGTGATTGGTTACTGCACGATCGGGGGCAACTGGGCGGTCATGGCCAACGACTTTGTGCAGGGCCTCATCATGGTGTCGGTAACGGTGCTGATCACGATTTTGTGTTTTAACTACGCAGGCGGCATCGGAGAGTTCTTTTCGGCCATGGCCAACAGTCCGGAAGTGGACGACCTGCGTTTCGTTTCGCCGTTGCCGGAGGGGAAGGGATTCTTGGAGGCCCCTTACGGGCTGTCGTGGCTCATCGTGACGTTTACCGTGCAGTTCTTTAGTATGGTCAGCATGTTCCAGGGGGTGCGGTTCTTCTCGGCCAAGGATGGTCGCGCGGCCGCGAAGGCCGCCTATCTCGCGGCGGGCCTGATGATCGTGGGCTGCATGGTGTTCTTCATTCCACCGATTTTCAGCCGGCTGTTCCTGTTTGAGGAAGTCATGTCGATGCATGCGGATCCCGCCAAGGCTCCGGAATTTTCCTTTGCGGTTGCGAGTCGTTACCTGCTGCCCAAGGGCGCGTTTAGCCTGATGCTGGTTTCGATGTTGGCCGCGGCGATCAGCTCCCTCGACACGGGATTGAACCGGAATTCGGCGCTCATCGTGCGGGATCTGTTGCCGGCGTTGCTCCGCACCCTGGGGCTCAAACCGATTCGCGCGGAACGGGAAGTCTTTGCGGGCAAATTGGCGACCGTCGGGTTGGGCGGCATGATCGTGCTGGTGGCGCTGTTCTATTCCCAGATGCGCGGGGTCACCCTGTTTGATTTGATGTTGAGCATCGCGAACATGCTGATGCTGCCGCAGTTCATCCCGTTGGTCCTGTTTCTCTTCATCCGCAAGGTGCCGGCTTGGTCGGCTTTGGCGTCGATGGTCGCGGGGTTTCTGCCGTCGGTGCTGAACATGGCGCTGGGTTGGGGATGGTCCTATCAGGAAAAATCCCTCGCGATCGTTGTGTGCAGTTCGGCGGTGTTCTTCATCTCGATGTTGTTCTATCGACGGATCTCGACCGAGGAGCGTGAACGGGTGGAGGCGTTCTATCGGAACATGAAGACGCCCATCGATTACGCCAAGGAGGTCGGGCAAAACAGCGACGTGTTCCAGTTACGCCAAATCGGGTTGTTCTCTCTGGCGCTGGGCGGCCTGACGATGCTGCTGCTGTTCATGGACAATCCCTGGACCGGTCGTCTGTGCATTGCGGCGATTGGGGGATTCGTGATTCTCGTCGGGGTTCTGATGTTCTGGCTCTCCAAACGACGTGAACGTGAAAGCCAATAGCGCGTTTTCTTCATTCACCGTAACCTCCATAGTTCGACCCCTGCCATGATTACCCTTACCCCGGTTAGATTGAGTTTTCGGTTCCTATTTGGCGGACTGCTTCTGAGCAGCTTGCTGACCAGTGCCGGAGAGATTGCGACGATCGAAAAGCAGCTCGACCTGCCCGATTTTTCCTATGCGGGCTATCATCGCTCAGAACGGCCGTTACCCCAAGTCGAAGGACCGGTGTTTGATGTGACGGATTTTGGGGCGGTGGCCAACGATACGAAGTCTGACCGGGCGGCGATACAGAAAGCGATTGATGCAGCCGAGGTCGCCGGGGGTGGGGTGGTATGGTTGCCGGCGGGGCGTTACGAGCTCGCCCAGAAAAACGATGCGATGCCGCTGTATGTGCGGAGCAGTGGGATCGTGCTGCGCGGTGAGGGCAGTGGTGCTGGCGGCACCGTGTTGCATACCGATCAAATGCTTCCGCCGCCCCTGCCACTGAAAATGTGGGCCAGCCCCT
>CAKZMS010000274.1 GCA_937128785.1 uncultured Opitutaceae bacterium
CCGCGTCTCTACCCTCGATCCTCTCAACCCGCCCAAGACGGAAGACGGGGCGATTGATTACGGGCAGGACTTCTTTGCACGGCCGACTTATCTCACCGTGTCGGGTCAGCTCGAGGCCGAGGTCTTCGCCTGCGCCATGGGCAACGTCTATACGTTCGGTCCGACCTTCCGCGCGGAGAATTCCAACACGTCCCGGCACGCCAGCGAGTTCTGGATGATCGAGCCGGAGATGGCGTTTACCGATCTCACCGGGAATATGGATCTCGCGGAGGATTTTGTGAAATACCTCATCGCCGATATCCGGGAGCACTGCGCCGATGACTTGGCGATCTTCGGCAAGTTCGTCGACAAAGGGCTGCACGAGCGTTTGGCGTTTGTGCTGGAACGGCCCTTCCAGCGCGTGAGCTACACGGAAGCGATGGAGATCATCGAGGCCAGCGGAAAGACTTGGGAGCACCCGGTGAAATGGGGCGACAATCTGCAGTCCGAGCACGAGCGCTACCTTGCGGAGGAACACTTCAAGTGCCCGGTTACGGTCTACAATTACCCGAAGGAAATTAAGCCCTTCTACATGCGGCTCAACGATGATGAGAAGACCGTCACGGCGATGGATGTGCTGGTGCCGGGGATCGGTGAGATCGTGGGTGGCAGCCAACGTGAAGAACGGCTCGATGTGCTCGAGGCAAACATGGAACGCCACGGTCTCAGCAAGGAGGACTACGGCTGGTATCTCGATCTGCGCCGCTTCGGCAGTGTGCCGCACTCTGGTTTCGGTCTCGGCTTTGAGCGCATGCTGATGTTCGTCACCGGCATGGCCAACATCCGCGACGTGATTCCCTTCGCCCGCACGCCGGGCAGCGCGGAGTTTTAAAGTAAGCCACTCCGCTGAAACGTATTTTCACAGAAGGAAACGAAGGGCACGAAGCCACTCCTCTGGAGCAGATTTTACAGGAGGGAGCAGAGAACAGCGGAGTCACTCCCCCCCAAAGGGCTTAGAGGCAGGATAAGTTTGTTACAGAAGGTAACGAAGAGAACAAAGCCACTCCGTCGGATGCAGGGTGAATCGTAGCGCCGTGCTTCAGCCGGCGTCTGTTCCAGCCTAGTCGTGTTCATTGAGTGCCGGCTAAAGCACGGCACTACGTTCGGCAATGAAGCCACTGCGGTGAAACAGGAATTACAGGAGGGAGCAGAGCAATCAAATCAGTGATAATCTGAGCAATCGGTGGTTAAAAAACTACGTCCTGATGGTTCTCCAAAAACAGAACCCAGGCTGATGGCTTTGTTCTCTTCGTTACCTTCTGTGAAAAACATGCAGCGGAGTGGCACGCCTTGCGGGTGCGTTCGCGAAAAGGGGATCAGGTCGGTAAAAGCGAATTACACCCTCCTTCGCCAAGGCTGCGGAGGGTTTCATTACGCTTGTAAACGACACTGACCCCAAGGCTTCGTTACCTTGTGTAGAAAAACCCAACAGGCGGATGGCTTTATTCGAAGCGGAAGCGTTGTTGGATTTTGACGTAGGTGGGGTGACCGTTGCGGCGGGGGGGATTGAAACGGGTTTCCAGCAGGGTCAGGGCGGCGCTGATGGCAACGTCGTCGCTGTCGCTTTCGAGGGCGGTGGGGAAACGGGCCCGTCCGTTGGGATCGATGTAAAACTCCACCAGGCATTCGCCTTCGGTTTTGACTCCTTCCTGGGAAGCATAAATTCGGCGGGTTGATTGGCGCTTGGTGATGGGACTGTCGAGCTCGTCACGTTCGCTTAGCTCATAAACAAAATTCTGGGCCGAGGTGGCATAGATGCGATTCTTAGCCGCATCGGATGGGGTGCCGCCGAAGGGCAATTGCCCCGAGCCTTGGCGCCAGGCCCGCTGTTCGGGGTCGTAGAAGTGGATGCGAATGGAATCACGTGAGCGGACCGGCGCGCCGTCTTCAATGGCCGGAGTGAACGTCACTTTGTTCACCGCCGCAATGGCGGCTGAGAGCAGATCACGGTGATTGGCCGCAGTCGGCATGGCGTCGAAGAGGGTGCCGTCAGCTCCGACATCGATGAGAAAATCCACGTGGGGATTAATGATCGGCACGCCTCGCAACTCGGCAGGAAGGATGATCTCCAACTCGCCTTCGGCGGTGATCCGTTTGTCTTCGGCCCAGGCGGAAGCCCCGGACAGGAGAAACGCCAGAATCACCCAAACGCGCAGCGAAGGGAGGGGGGGCCGGAGTGTTTGGCTTCGTGTCATTACGTTCATTTTGACGATCAACTATCATGGGTCAATCGGGAGGGGCGCTTGAGGTTACAGGTTTTCTTTTCCGGCCCCAATTCAGCGTGAGCACGATACCCACGACCACTCCGCTGAGCAGGGTCACGGCCAACAGGGCGGCACGCGGCATGGCGATAGTCATAAACAGGATCTTCGTTTCGACCACCGCGGTATTTTGCGCGATGACGATGGCCATCAGCACCACCGCAACGAGGGCGGCATAGATTTTGAATTTGTGCATCAGTCGTCGAGTTCCGGCCAGATGGTGTTCCAGTCCTCGGCCATATCGATCACGACCCAGCCCCGCTCATCCGCCTCGTCGAGGCCACGATCAAGGCGACCGATGTGGGAGTCGCGGTCGTAGGCCCATTCCCGTTCGGCGTCGGTGTGGTGAAGCAGCAGACCGAAGCGGGCACCGCGGCCGGCGGTGGTGTATTCGAGCATTTGGAAGTCCCCGTCCGAATTGCCGGAAGCGAAGATGGGGCGACGACCGATGTGCTGATTGATGCCGACCGGCTTACCGGCCTTGTCATCGATGAAGTTGATCTCCGGGAGCCGGAGAATGGCGGGTTCGCCATCCACCAAGGCATATTCCGTTTTCACACTGGACCCCACGACCTGTTCCGGCGGGATGCCGTAGACGGCCTCGGTCCAAGGACGCATGAATTCGATACCGCCGCCGGAAACGATAAAGGTTTTGAAGTCGTTTGCGCGCAGGTAGTCGAGCAACTCAAGCATGGGTTGATACACCATCTCGGTGTAGAGCCGCCCGGTCTCGGGATGGCGGGCGTTCTCCGTCCAGATTTTCACGGTGTGGGCGAACTCCTCGCTGCTGAGGCCGGTGTGGGTGGCCATGATCAACTCGACCAGGGCTTTCTCGCCGTTCGCCAACACCCCCTGAAGATCGCCGGCCAGAACGGAGGCGAACGGTTCCTCCGTTGCCCATTCGGAGTGATCCGCCGCCATGGCCTTCACCCGGTCGACGGCGAAGAAAAGTTGGAAGTAGACGGGTTGCTCCGCCCACAGATTGCCGTCGTTGTCGAAGGTCGCGATGCGTTCGGGGATCGGCACGAAGTCGGCCGAGCCCTCGTCAGTGACACGATCGACAAAGTCCATGATGGCTGCCTTGGTGGGCGTGTCATTCCATGAGGGCAGGGGGTCGCTGGCGAAAGTTGGACAGACTGCGACTAAACAAGAGAGGAGAACGACGACAGGTCGGGGCAAGGCCATGGTAGCATCCTAGCGCCCCGGCATTTCTCGACAAGAAATTGCATCATGAAAAACCGCACCGTCAGCGCAGCCGATGAAGGCTATCACGTTTCGCAGCGAATTTCTGTCGCCTCCTCCCCCCGCGGGCATGCTGGAAGATATGCGTCACCCCAGCTTGATCGTGCTCTGGGGATCTGCCTGGCGAGCTATTCGACCGCCCGCAATCCCCCGCGTGCGAATAAAGCAGACAACTGCTCCGGTTATTGCCACCTTTTGGCGCCATGGACGAAAAGCCCATGGTGCCCTTGGTATTCCAACGTCGGACCGAAGCTGAAATGCGATCGGCGGCGCAGAGTTTTCAGGCCCTTATGAGCAGTCGGCGCACGGTGCGCCATTTTTCGGCCGAACCCGTGCCGGCCGATATTATTGAGGCCTGCCTGCAGACGGCCGGCTCCGCGCCAAGTGGGGCGAATCTCCAGCCCTGGCATTTTGTGGCGGTGCAGGATCCGGCGATGAAAGCGCGCATCCGCGAACACAGCGAAATCGAAGAAAAGGCCTTCTATGAGTCCCGGGCTCCCGAGGAGTGGAAGAAGGTGCTCAAGAAATTTGGCACGGATGCGATCAAACCTTACCTCGAAAAAGCGCCGTGGTTGATCGCGATCTTTGCGGTGAATTCTTTTGAGAATGAGCAGGGTCAAAAGCAGCAGACCTACTATCCCAAGGAGTCGGTGGGCATCGCGACGGGTTTCCTGATTTCGGCCTTGCACCAAGCGGGGCTGGCGACGCTCACGCACACGCCGAGTCCGATGAATTTTCTTAACGATCTGTTGGACCGGCCCAAAACGGAAAAGCCGTTTCTGCTGTTGATAGCCGGTTACCCGGAGGAGGGGGCGCAGGTGCCCGAGCTGGCCAAGAAGCCCTTCAGCGAAATCGCGACGATTCTGTAGGGAACGGAACTGAGAGGCAGGATAGGTTCTTACAGAAGGAAACGAAGAGAACGAAGCCACTCCGCTGGAACAGATTTTTTTACAGGAGGAAGCAGAGAGCAGCAGAGCCACTCCAGCGCAGCGGAACTGAGAGGCAGGATTGGTTTTTACAGAAGGGACACGAAGGGTACGAAGCCACTCCGGTGAAACAAGTCTTACAGGAGGGAGCAGAGGACAGCAGAGAATCAAATCTGTGATAATCTGAGCAATCAGTGGTTAAAAGATCACGTGTCGCTGGTTCTCAAAAAGAACGCCGGCTGACGGCTTCGTTCTCTTAGTTTTCTTTTGTACAAAACCACAGGCTGACGGCTTCGTTGCCCTTCGTTTCCTTCTGTAAGAATTAAACCCCCAGGCTGACGGCTCGGATTTTCTCTGATTCCTCCTGTAAAAAAAACACGGCGGGGTGAATCGCCGTGCGGGTGCGTTCACGAAAAGGGGATCAGGTCGGTAAAAGCGAATTACACCCTCCTTCGCCAAGGCTTCGGAGGGTTTCATTGCCCTTTTAAACGACACTGACCCCGTGGGCTTCGTAAAAAGCTACCGCGATGGGGAGGCGGTCAGGACGGTTGCGGGAATAAAGACTCAGTGTAGCGTATCGTCCATATGATGAAGAAACTCCCGTGCCTCGTTTTCATTTTCGCTCTGGTTTCTGCCGCTGCCGCGGAGACGGCGGAGGAGTTCGAACAACGCCTCTTCGAGGAAGTCTCCAGTACGGGTATCACGGTCGTGCACCCGTGGGCGGATTGGTGCATCAACTGCGTCAATGAGCATAAGGACGATGGCTGGAAGAAGTTCATCGAAGCCAATCCCGACGTGAACTTCATCTTTGTCTCGGTCTGGAATAGCGACCCGGACGATGCTGGCGTGTTGGCCAAGCATGGTCTAGGCGATCAACCCAATTTAAAAATCTGGCGTCACCCCAACCAGTCGAGCCGCCAGGGGGAGCGGGTAAGTGAGCTCCTGGGGGTGCCGGTAACATGGATGCCGACGACCTGGGTGTTCCGCGACAGCCGGATGCGCTACGCGATCAACTACGGTGAAGTCCGTTTCGACATGCTCGACCAGATGATCAAGGACAGTGTGAAGGGGCAGTGGTAGGATTGATGCGGGATGCGGGATGCGGGATGCGGGATACGGGATACGGGATGCGAGGGAAGA
>CAKZMS010000275.1 GCA_937128785.1 uncultured Opitutaceae bacterium
AACGGCACGGGCCCCGCCAGACTCCGCAAGACGAGTTTGGTCCGCTCACGGGGTGCCGGCAGCGAGAGCCCCCGAATCTGCTCATCTGAATCCCCCACGGCCGTGTAATCACCCAGTTCGATCTGCACCTGCCCGGCAGGCGGCATGGCCGGCGCCCGCCAATTGAAGCGCAGGTTCATGAACCCCACCGGGTGACCCTCGATGAACAAGATCGCTTCATCCTCGATCCATTGCCGGTGTTCACCGCCCATGCCCTTGATCCAAGTATAGCCCAAGGGACTCCACCATGGGAGCCAATCCAGCGGTCCGTTGTCGGGATCGGCAAATGTCAGACCGCGTTCCGCCAACCAATCGATGCGTTCGCCCAGCCGCAGCGATTCGGGTTCGCCAAAGATTCCGCGAGGGGCGCGTTCTTCTGCCTTCCGCCAATCACCCGATTCCTCCCACGTGAGCAACCACATCATCTTGTGCCGATTCGGGAAGCCGATCGCGTTGTGGCTCACCTCGCTCATGCCCAGTGTGCCGGGCCAACTCGCCAGAGGCCGGCGCGGCAAATCCACCCACGACATCATCACGGACGACCAACCCAACATCGCCGCCGCCCAAACCCATCCTCGGCGCGAGCGGGTCGATGCCCAGGCCATGAAACCCAACCACACCATTCCAATCAGGGTAACATAACGCGGTGCATCCGCGCCTTTGACCGAAAGGTGAATACGACCAAAGGCCGTGAAGAATCCGTAACTCAGAGCGGTGCCCAGCAGCAGCAGAGCCACCATCATTCCCGGGGAGATTTCGCGATCCCGAAACATCCGCCAACTGGCATGCCCAAAAACCACTACCGCCAACCCCAGCACAAACCAACCCACCCATACCGCCGTCGGGCTTCCTCCCGCCATGTCCATGCGCGACGCCAGCATACGCGCCATGAACAAAGCGTAGTCACTCAGCGGCAGGTGAATGGGTGCCGCTGTTCCGCCACTGCCACTCCGCAAGTGATAGTCCTGCAAGAATCCCACCAGCGCGAGCGCCAGCATCCCTGCACAAACCAGCGGCCAAGTCAGACCACTGAAGTCACGCGTCCACCACGCCCGCAAAATGCGCACTCCGATGATCCAAACCCCCGCCACCCAGGCAAAAATACCGAACCCGGTAAAAAGGGACACCGCTCCCAACACGCCAAAACCCAACCATCGCCGCGGCGTCATCGGACCGATCGCCACCCACGCCATCCCCATCAACAGGACCAACGGAAACACGCTGTGGGAGAGATTGGGCACGATGAAAACCGTCTCGAGCTGACGCACGCTCAACAGCGCGAGCGGCACCCAAAGATCCTCGCAGCCCAGCCGGCCGGTGAGGCGGCGCTTCCACGCCAACGCCAGCACCGTTGCCACCACCAACCACAACGTGATCCACAGCGCCTCGATCCGGGTGTCCCAACCCGCGAGGTGCATGACCGGAACCGTCAACAGAAACGCCACGCCCTGCCGGTGCGGCCCCAACTGCCGCATGAAAATATCCAGCCATCCCGCATCCTCGGCGAAGAGCGGTTGGCAATACACCCACTGATCCCAGTAAAGCCCCTCGACCTGGAACCGGGCAATCGCCGCTACCCAGTTGAGCGTCAGCAGCACCACGACGATGCCCATCGCCCACCACACGGGCCGACTTGTGCTCTGCGGCGTCCCCATCACCTACCGTCGTTTCTGTTTAAAAAACTTTTGGAAGGGTTTCGGTCCGGGTTTGGTGCCGGGCTGCTGCATCGGCTTCTTGGCCCCTTTGCGCGCGGCGGCGAGGCGGGCTCCCGCCGGATTCTTCGGTGTGACCATCGGTTTACCGGACTTCGCGATGTGGTCCGGCACCTCCATTCCACACGGAGCAATATGCGGCGGTGGCGTCACGTCCTGGGTCTTGCGCTTCTCGTCGAGCAGTCGACGCGCAATGCCGCCCAGTCCCAACCGCGTCATCGATTTGCGGATCTTCGCCCGCATCTCGGGCTTGTACCAAAAGAAGAAACTACGTTGCTCCTGCTTCTCCTCTGGGGAACGCGCCACACACATCTCGGCGCCATCGTAGGGATGCACCCCCGTCGCATAGATCTCGGTCGCGACCGTCATCGGGGTTGGGGTGAAGTCCTGCACCTGCTCCAGCCGAAAGCCGAGGTCCTTGGTCTTGAGGGCCAGCTCAGCCATGTCCTCCGGGCGCGATCCCGGATGCGAACTGATGAAATACGGCACGACGGGCATCTTCTTTTTGCCCACTTTCTTCGCCGCCTTATCGAACTTTTCCTTGAACTTGTAGAACAGATCGAAGGTCGGTTTGCGCATCACGCGCAGCACGTGATCGCTGGTGTGTTCGGGTGCGACTTTGATCCGACCCGGCACGTGGTGGGCCGCCAAATCCTCAACATACTTTTCGTGGCTGGCCTTCGCTTTCGGAGAGGCGCCCTTCTCGTGGAGAAAGAGATCGTAGCGGATACCACTCGCGACGTAGGCGTGATTGACCCCTTCAGTCTCCCGGACCGATTTATAAATATCGAGCAGGTCGGTATGATCCGTATCGAGATTCCGGCAGACATCGGGCCAGATGCAGCTCGGACGGATGCACTCATCGCAGATCCATTGCTCCTTGCCCTTCATCTTATACATGTTGCCGGACGGGCCACCGAGGTCGCTGATCGTGCCGCGGAAGTCCGGCATCTGCTTGATCGATTCGACCTCGCGCATGATCGACTTCTTGGAACGGCTCGCGACGAACTTTCCCTGGTGCGCCGAGATCGTGCAGAAGCTGCACCCGCCAAAACATCCCCGGTGCATGTTGATCGAGTGCTTGATCATCTCGTAGGCCGGGATCGGCCCGCGCTTGCGATACTTCGGGTGCGGCAACCGCGTGTAAGGCAGGTCAAACGCCGCATCGATCTGTTCCTCGGTCATGGTCGGAAACGGTGGGTTCACCACCAGGGTCCGCTCACCCGTTTGTTGAAACAGGCGCCGGGCCTTCACCCGGTTCGATTCCGTTTCGATGTCCTTGAAATTCTTGGCGTAGCGGGAGCGGTCTTCGCGGCATTCCTCGTGGCTGAAGAGTTCGAAGTCGTCCCAGCGCTTGTTCTTCGGCGGGGCCTCCCCTTCCGGCAGCAAAACGGCGGTTTGCGGAATCGTGGTGAGCGAGGAGAACGGCACGCCCTGCTTGAGCAGCCGCACCGTTTCGCGCAGCGGCAACTCCCCCATGCCGTAGATCAGTAGATCGGCGCCGCTCGATTCCAGAATCGAGGGCATGAGCTCGTCGGCCCAATAATCGTAGTGCGTCACGCGACGCAGACTGGCTTCGATTCCGCCGATCATCACCGGCACCTCGGGGTAAAGGTCCTTGAGGATTTTCGAATATACCGTCGTCGCGTAATCGGGCCGGAATCCGTGTTGGCCACCCGGCGTGTAAGCATCCTCACTCCGCTGCTTTTTCGCCGCGGTGTAGCGATTGACCATTGAGTCCATGCAACCGGACGTGACGCCAAAGAACAGTTTCGGCGGACCGAGCTTCTTGAAGTCGCGCAGGTCGTCGCGCCAGTTCGGCTGCGGCACGATCGCAACCTTCAATCCCTCCGCCTCCAACATCCGGCCGACCGCCGCCGTGCCGAAGGCAGGATGATCCACGTAAGCGTCGCCCGAGATAATGATCACATCAGGCTGATCCCACCCCCGAGCCTCGACTTCATCACGCGTGGTCGGCAACCAGCGCTGAGGATCCCACACGGGCTCATGGGAGTATATCTTGTTGGGTTCGGATCGGCTCATTTTGGAGAAACTCCCCGCAAGATGGGAGACCCCGCCGCCGAAGTGCAGCAATAATCCCGCCTCTATCCAAAGGGAGGCCCTCCCCCCTGAAGGCGTCGTCCCACCAGCAAAGGAGTCCCTACCTCAGAGCGCGAAGGGGTTTACCCTCCGCGCTCAGCCACAGTCGATTCGCCGCAATCGAGGCCCCTCGAGCGGCGCTCCTATTTCCTATCCAGAATCCGGGGAGCGTTGCTGGTAGGTCCGTCGGAGGCTGTGGCGAGGATCGTTGGAGTCGACCCGAACCCGGGTTTCGGGCCATGCCGCTCACATTCCGTAGGCGATGATTTTCTTACCCTTTTCGAAATAGAACATCCGGTTGGTGGTATGATCCACGAGGTATTCGGGCTGCTTGTCTTGGAGGAGGATCTGTTTGTCGCCTTCGCCGGTATCGAGCGAAATCCCCATCAAACCCACGCCTTTCTTGCGGCCCTCCTGCACGTTGGTCAGCACGTAGGCATAGTTACCGGCGGTGCGGGTGGCAGCTTTGCGTTTGCCGGCCGCGGCGTTGTAGCGATCCAGCGCCCCGTGGATGTTGTTCACGCCGGAACTGTATTGGCTGGATGAGTAAGAGTTGGCGGAGGCCACCTGCGCATTGCCGGCCGTGGCGGCCAAAGCGGTCACGGCAAACAACAAGGAGTCGCCCATCAGATTGCCCGGCGCGGCATAGTACGTGGACCAAGCAATATTCCGGGCCACCGGATCAAAGCCCATGAGGTGCTGCTTCCCCATGACCACGATGTGACCATCGCGCCGGGTAATAGCCACCGGCACATCCAACCGGTTCTTGTTCTGGGCCATGGCTCCTTTGGTGAGTCCTTTCAAACCTCCCAGGGCACCCAAACCGATCTTGGCGATGTCGCCCCCGCCCATCTTGCGCTTGAACTCGATCGGCACGGCAAATCTCTCGCTCACCTCATCGCCAGAGACATCCAAACCAAAGAGGTTTTTGGCATCGGCGAAGAGGACGGTGTCGTGTTCCGGCAGGATCATCAAATTGGTAATACCTTCCTTGGGTTTGGTGAATTTGAAGGCTTCTTCACCCGTAGCCGCATCGAAGGCGGCGACTCCCAAGGGCTCGCGCAGCATGACGGATTTGCCGTTGGAGAAATTTCCGCCGAAGCGAATGAACACCTTGCCGTTGATCGGCTCGACCTGGGAAACGATCGCATTGTCACGCGACTTGAAGAGGCCGGCGTAGCTCGAGATGCGGTCGCTCTTCCACTTCACGCTTCCGTCCGTCTTGTTGAAGACAAATACACTGCCGCCGCCCGCGCCGTAGACGCGATCACCTTCGACCCGGATCGGTGCATAGGTGCGTTTCCAATCCTTGTGGCCGGGCTTGAATTCCTGAGTCCAAAGAATTTCACCCGTGGTGAGGTCCAAGGCATCCACTCCCCGAAAGCCCAAGTAGGCCACGTCACCATCGATCACCGGATCGTGGTAGCCCGAGAGATCCATCCGGGTGGAGAACCGTCCGGTATTGTCCGCCATGTGCAGCGGCACCCCGTTGGCCTTGTCGTAGCGGGTCTGCCATTTGAGCTCACCGGTCGCGAGATCGTGAGCCCGCAGCATCATACCCTTTTCGTCCTTGGAGCCGGCATAACTGTTGTAGACAAAGAGCGCCAAGCCTTGGGACGGGATCGGATACGCCGCGAGGTATTGGCCCATCAGTTCTTCCGTGGTCCACAAGGTCTCCCCACTGAGGTAATCCGCGCCGAAGAAGATAATTTTGGTGCCTCCCATGCCCCGGGCAGAGTTGCCGAGGAGATACGGC
>CAKZMS010000276.1 GCA_937128785.1 uncultured Opitutaceae bacterium
TCCAGCCTTGCGAGCAGCCTCGGTGAGTAGACGAGCCTCTTCAACCGTATGCGTGAGCGGCTTCTCTACGTAGACGTGTTTGCCGTGGGCGATGGCGGTCATCGCGACGGGAAAGTGCATGTGGTCGGGGGTGGTGATCACCACGGCATCGATCTTATCCGCCATCTCCGCGAACATCTCCCGGTAGTCGCGGAATTTGGGCACATCAGGATACTTCTGGTAGTTCTCCGAGGCACGCTCTTCATCGACATCGCAGAACGCGACGATGTTTTCGTCCACGAGGGCCTCGATCGCGTTGCGTCCGCGACCGCCGACCCCAACGAAAGCGAGATTTACCCGGTCAGTGGCCGCTACCCCGTCCTTCTTGGCTTTGGCGATGGCGGGAAATGCGGAAACAGCGGCCGAGGCAAGGGTGGTTTTCTGGAGAAAACTGCGGCGAGTGAGAGCGGGTTCGTTGGGCATAGGGTAAGGGTTTGGATTCAAACAGACTGAATGGGGAGTAGCTTATAGCCGATCGGAGCAGAGTGGGCTGCGCAATAATTGGCAACGACACTCCTAAATCAGCTAGGTTTTGTCCCATTTCTAACGGGAATCGTAAGGTTGGCTGATGCCGCGCGGAAGGACAACTGCCCAATTTATCATCCTGTTAGACGTTCAAAAGGCCCCCGCCTGCCTCATGGCAGCAGATAGAGCTCCACCAGGGCCGTGCCGGTTGACCCATTCAGACCGTCTACAATTACCGAATACGCGCCGGGGCTGAGCGTCACCTCGGTCGCCGCGTCACGGGTGCCGGGATCCAAGGCAAATGCTCCCACGCGGGCAGAGATTTCGGCCAAGCCGGACTCGTTCTTCCAGCCGTCATTCTGGGCGACCTGTTCGCCATTTGATCGCAGGATTCGCAGGCGAGGGTTCTGCAGCACGTCGCTTACTCCGTAGGATTGAAGGGTCGGCCCGATTCCTCGAATCAGGATGCGGCGTTCGGTTGCTCCTTCCAAAACGAATCCGAGGATGAGGACATCATCGACTGAACCGACGTGATTGCGCACGGAAATATTGGAGAACTCGGCCGTGCCGGCGGGATTCGGGATCTGATACACCTCAGCCAACACGACCCCGCTCGAAGACTGATTCGAAACGACGAGGGAATGAGTCCCTCTGGCCTCGTCATAGCGGAGGGCAGCGTCCCGGGATGAGCGATCCAGCGGGAACGCACCCACCTCGGCAAAGGTTGCGGCCAGGGCTCCCGCATCGGTCCAGTCATCGTTTTGCATCAGCAGATTGGTTTCGTGGCCGCTCTGCCGGAAGAGTTGCAGGCTCGGATCAATCGCCGCGTGGGTGACCCCAAATGATTTCAGTCCCGGACCGACCGCCCGGGCCAGCAGTGACATCGGGTGTTCGCCATTGGTGCTGAATCCCAAAATCAGCGGTTGCCGGGCGGATGCGGTTGCCGCGCGGATGGAGAAATTGCTCAGGCGGGAAAGCTGCTGCGCTTGTTGGGCGATGAAATTCAATCCCAGTGAGATATTTCCCGTGGCGCCCCCGTATCCGTCGACGGCGATGTGGTAGGACGTGCCGGCCCGGGCCGAAAATCTCACCAGACTGGTCAGGCCGGCGGAGAATCCCGGGGCATCATCGTTGGAGGCGACCTCTTGCAGCGTGACCAGACTCCCGCCGGTGTAGACGGCCAGCACGGTGTCGAAATCGGAACCGCGCGTATCGATTTCAACGATACCGTTTTGATCGGCGGTCCAGGTCCACCACATCGATGCCCCTTGATTGAATCCCAGGTGCCACGGTTCACCCGGTTCGCGCCCGGCGCCTTCATTGGTCGCCTCGACGCGGCCGCTGGTTGATTCCAAGCGGCCCCGCGAAGAAAACACGTCAAATGAGGGTGACTGACTGCCGCTCGAGTTGAGGGAGAGTTGAATGTCACCCGCCGCTGCCGCGTAACCATCGACCGCGATAAAGTAGTCGGTGCCCGCGAAGGCGAAAAACGAGACTTCGCTGGTGAGTCCCCGGGTGTCATCGTTACTCGCCAAAGGCATTAACCCGTTCATCCCACTTCCGAAGGTGGTGTAAACCGCCAACAGGGTGTCGAAGTTGGAGCCCTCGGTAGTGATCGTGACAATGGCGGTCTGCGGCGCGGTCCAGCGCCACCACACGGATTTACCTCCGCGGTTGCCGGCGTGCCACGGCTCACCGGTTTCCTTGGTGGCCTCGGTATTGGTCCCTTGGGTGGTGAATGACGGGGCGGATGCGCTCAGCAGCCGGGCGGCCGACAAGTTGTCATTGAAACCGTTGGCGGGGGGCGTCGGGTCGTTCGGCTCGCTCACGGTTTGATTCAGACTCAACTGAATGTCGCCGGTGGCGCCGTTGTAGCCGTCGACGGCAATCCAATAGCGTTCCCCGGCGATGGCCGAAAACTGCACCCGACTGGAGAAGCCCGTGCCGCCGTCATCATCGCTGGCGACTGTATTGAGCGAGCTGATACTTACGCCGCGATAGACTCCCAGGATGGTGTCGATCGAGGAGTCTTCCGTATCAATCGTCACCGTCCCGGATTGGGCGGGGGTCCACTGCCACCAGAGAGAGGCTCCGCCGGGATTCCCCGCGTGGGCGGGTTCGCCGGGCTGCCGGGTGGCACTTTCGTTGTTGGTCGCGAATGAATAGTTGGTCGAGTTGATCGGCGTGGAGCCTTCCAGCAGATCGTTGCCCGGCAGATTGCCGCCGGCGTGGTTCAAGTTGATTTGAATGTTGCCGCCCGCGCCGCCGAAACCATCCACCGCGATCGCGTATTCCTGACCGGCGATGGCAAAGAACTCCAGGGAACTGGCGTAGGCATCGCCCGAGTCGTCGTCGGATCCAATCTCGGCCAGGAGTCCGATGTCGTTGCCAACATAGACACCAAGCGTGGTGTCGAAGTCGCTGCCGTTGGTGGTGACCGAAACCCGTCCGCCCGAAGGCGCGGCCCACTGCCACCAGCCCGACTTGCGGCCGCGGTTGCCGGCGTGATTGGGCTCGAGGTTTTCCTTCGTTGCGGATTCGCTGGAGACCGTCGCCACCTCGCCGGATGCCAACGTGTTGCGATCGGCAAAATTGTCATTGGGCGGTGGGACCGACAAATTGAACTGCGCGGTTTCGCTGGCGTCGGTTTTTCCGGGAGCCCGCGCGGACACGGTGAGCGAAATCTGGTCCCGGTCGCCAGGCAGCAGGGCCGCGGCGCTGTAGACACCGTCCTGCGCCTGCTCATCCGCGGCTCGCCCGTCGTCGCGAAAATCGAGGTTTGTGCCGAAATCCGTGGTGGCCGTCACCGTGGCGTTTCGCACCACTGCCAGGTCACTGACTCGCACGGTGAAGATGGCTTCGGTCCCGCCGCGGAGTGGGGGTGGGGTGGCGGTGCCGATGCTCAGTTCCAAAACCCCGTCGGCGGAAACGGTGAGCGCCCGATCCGCGCTGACTCGACCGCCCGAAACAGTTCGACCCGCCAGTGACGCGAGGGGGACCGAACCCAGCACGAGTCTGTCCCGGAGCTCCGCCATTGAGATTGAAGGGTAGCGACTCGCTATCAAAGCCGCGACTCCGGCAACGTGCGGCGTCGCCATACTGGTTCCACTGAAGGTGTCGTAAGATCGGTCCGAGCTGCTGGTGGTGGAGTAGATGCTGACTCCGGGGGCCCCGATATCGACGCTCGCGATGCCGTAGTTGGAAAACCGGGCAAGTTCTCCCCGGCGATCGATGGCCGCCACCGATATCACATTGGGAGATTCGTAGCCGGCCGGGTATTGGGGATAGCGGTCGTTGTTGCTGCCATCGTTGCCGGCGGCGGCAATGAACAATACCCCGGCTTCGGCGGCGCGATCGATGGCTCGACGCATGGCGTTGGAGGCTCCGCCGCCTCCCCAACTGTTGCTGAGAATGCGGGCCCCTTTGCTGACCGCAAAATCGACACAGGCAATCGCGTCCGAAGAAGAACCCGAACCACCGGCATCAAGAAACTTGAGGGCCATGATGGAAACATCCCAAGCGACGCCAACGTGCGGGGATCCGTTGTTGGCGGCGGCGCCGATGGTGCCGGCGCAATGCGTCCCGTGATCATTGTCGTCCCAGGGATCACCGGAGCCGTTGATGGCGTTGATTCCGTAGACATTGTCGACGTAGCCGTCGTTGTCGTCATCGCGCCCGTTATTTTCCCGGCCGTTGCCGGATTCGCCGGGATTGATCCACATTTGGGTTGCGAGGTCCTGATGGGTGTAGCGCACCCCAGTGTCGATCACGGCCACAATTACGTCAGACGATCCCGTGGTGATGTCCCACGCGGCCGCCGCATCAACGTCGACGCCGGCGACGCCATTGAATTGGCCGGTATTGTGCAGGCCCCAGAGCTCCCCGTTGCTCACGCCTTGATCGTTGGGCAGTAGATCTAGGGAGAGCCGATAGTCGGGTTCGACGAATTCATATTCCCCGGTGTCGCGCAGAGCTTGGATGCGCTCCTTGAGTTCACCGGGACTGAGCGGTTCGCGAAATGCCTTGGCTGCCGGGTTGCCGCCGACTGGCCCGGTGGGGATTTCGAACAGCATCAACTCGGGCGTGTGCTTAAAGGGGCGCGACACTTCCATCCCCCAGGAGCGCGCGAGCGATTGCGCGGTGCTGCTGGCGGAAAGAGCACCCGACTCCGGGTTGCGGGCCGCCAGGATTCGCGTCGGGTGAACCAGTTTCCCGTCGAGTTCAATCCAATCGGTTTCCGCTGTCGCGGGAAGCAGCGTCAGGCAAAAGATCAACAGTCGGGCAAGCGCGTGAGTTTTCATGGTGGGGATCGGGATGTGGGAGGACGATTAGGGGGTCGGCGGTGCTGCGATGGAGACGACTTCGAGTGGGTCGCCCCATTGTCGAATGGACGCTACGTCGGTGAGAATTCGGCCGCGGATTAAGGCCGGGCCGGGGGTGGGGGTAGGATCAGACTCAGCGATCTGAAGGTGGAATCGGTCTCCATCCTCGGTGATGACGCCCCAGAATCCTCCCTCGAGATTTACAAAAATTATTTTTCCGCGGATTTCGACGAGTGGCTCGGCAGCCGGTTCCCTGTCTCCGGCGATGGACGCCGTCGAGTGACATCCCACGAACGACAGGGATATTAAGATGCTGATAATTAGGAGGAAAGATTGCACGGGGAGAGGAGATGAATTGCGCCGAAAGTCAGTCAC
>CAKZMS010000277.1 GCA_937128785.1 uncultured Opitutaceae bacterium
GCTATCGCGCCTACTACCGCGCGCTGCCGGTGGCGGTGCGGGCGGGCTCGCCGGAGGAAACCACGGCCTACGCGGAATCGGTCGATGGCATCACTTGGACCAAGCCCGCGGACAACGTGGTCCTGCGCGACGAGCGTTGGGTGACGCACAACCTCTCCGTGTTCTACGATACCAAACCCGGTGTTCCGGCCAACGAACGGTGGAAGGGGATCGGCGGACTCAACACGTCCGGCCTCATTCGCGTGGTTTCAGCCGACGGCCTGAAGTGGCGCAAACTCATGGGGGAGGAGCCGATGTTGCCGGCCATTCCGGAAGTGAAGAAAATGTATCGTTACGATTCCCAGAATCTCGCGTTCTGGTCGGAGTCGGAGCAGCAATACGTGTGTTACTTCCGCCACGTGCGGGCCGTGCCCGGGATGGGCGATCGGGTGCGTTTGATTGGTCGCGCCACCAGTCCGGACTTCATCAACTGGACCGACGAAGGAGAGATGTCCTTTCGCCGCGCCGATGGATCACCCGCACCGGTGGAACACCTCTACACCAACCAAACCGCCGCCTACTTCCGCGCGCCGCATCTTTATGTATCCATCGCGGCGCGTTTTCTGCCGGGTCGCCAGGTGCTCAACGATGCCGAGGCGAAGCAGGTCGGCGTGAACCCGGACTACTTCAATGACATCTCCGACAGTGTGCTCATGACCACCCGGGGCGGCACGGTCTACGATCGCACCTTCATGGAGGGCTTTGGCCGGCCGGGCATTGGCTTGGAGAACTGGACTTCCCGGACGAACTATCCAGCGCTCAATCTCATCCAGACCGGTCCCGCCGAAATGTCATTCTACGTGCAGAAGGCCTACGGCCAGCCCAACCACCGCCTGGAACGTTACTCGATGCGACTCGACGGTTTCGCTGCGCTGCATGCGGGTTATGATGGTGGGGAAATGGTGACCAAGCCCTTCACGTTTTCGGGGGGCGAGTTGGAAATAAATTACGCGACCTCGGCGGCCGGCAGCATCCGGATCGAATTGCAGGACGCGGACGGCAATCCGGTTCCCGGTTACACCCTCGATAATGCCCGCGAAATCATCGGTGACGAGATCGCCCGCACCGCGACTTGGGAAGGCGGCTCGAGCGTCGCCCGGCTTGCCGGCCAGCCCGTGCGGATGCGCGTCGTGCTCGAAGACGCGGACCTATTTTCGTTTCGATTCCACTAACTGGTGCGCCCCGGCGCCCCGATATACTTTCATGCAATACCCCTCCTTTCACCGGCTGCTTCCGGCTGCGCTTGTTCTCGGTCTGCTGGCGGCGCCCCAAGCTGATGCCGGCCTCAATCCGATCGGCCAGCAACGGCAGTTTTTCTTCGATGAAGCGATCATCGAGTCGCTGGAAGACACCCGCCACCGGTTGAACCCGGCGGTAAAGATTACCGACAACCCGGTGATCAAACGCGACAAGCCGTGGGAAGGTCCGGACATGCGTTTGGCGTGGGTGATTTTCGATCACCGTCTGGGCAAGTTTCGCATGCGTTACTCGTCCGGCGTATTCCGGGCGGCCGGCAGGGACGAGACGGGTGAGATCATCGTGAAGGGGGAGAACGACGAAGAGTCGGCCAAGCGCGTCGTCTGCGAAGCGTTTTCCGACGACGGGGTGAATTGGGTGAAACCGGAGCTGGGTCTGGTCGAGTTCGAAGGCTCCACCGCCAATAACATTCTGCCGGAGTCCGCGCTCTATTATTACCTCTTCGAAGACCTGCACGATCCCGATCCAGCCCGCCGCTACAAGGCGCAGGTGCGCACCGGATCTTACGACGGCACGGGGATGACGTTCGACATGTTTTTCTCGCCCGATGGCTACACTTGGACGCCCTACGCCGGCAATCCGACCATCGATACCGGTACGCAAAAAGGCCGATGGGGACCAACGGATTTCATGGGGTGGGATCCGATCCGCCAAGTCTATGCGGCGCATATGGAGAACAACTACCACATGCATTCACCGACCCGGCATCACCGGCTGATCGGCCGATCGGAGAGCCCGGATATGATCAATTGGTCAGAGCCGGAAACCATCATCACGCTCGACGACCGCGACTATCCGGACACGGAGTTTTATCACCTGCCGGTGACGGTTCACCAAGGTTGGTATCTCGGTTTCCTCTGGCATTTTTCCACGACCAACACCCAGCACGAACCTTACTTCGTGTTCAGCCGCGATGGCATCCACTACGATCGCACGTTCCGCGAGCCCATCATCCGCCGCGGGGACAATGGTCGTTTCGATCACGTGTCGATCTACGCGAACCGACCGATCATCCACGGCGATCAGGTGCTCTGTTATTACACCGGCACCAATTGGCGTTCGCCGGAGCAACTGGTCGTCCTGGGTGACCGGGCGGAGGCCAAGATCGGGTTGGCGACCCTGCCGTTGGACGGGTTCGTTTCCCTCGAAGGCGCGCGGGCCGAGTTTAGCCGGGTGACGACGCGCACGTTCACGTTCGAAGGCGATGAACTCGTGCTGAACATGCAGGCAGCGCTTCAGCAATGGGGCGCGGGGCCTTGCGAGGTGAAGGTGGAGATTATGGACGGCCGCCATGCTCCCATCGAGGGCTTCAGTTTCGATGATGCCGATACGCTAACCACGACCGATACCGCACGGTTGGTGACGTGGCAGGGTAGCGCCGATGTCTCCACGTTGGCGGGGCTTCCGGTGCGCTTAAAAATCCACTTCAAGAACGCGAAGCTCTATACGTTTCAATTTCGATGAAAACCTGGCGATTTCTTCTAGCGAGCTTCGGCTTGATCGGTGCGGCCGGAGCGAAGGAGCGCTTGCTCTTCGACGACTACTATCAACACCCGCGGGACAATTCCCGGTTCGAGCAAGGGGTGGCCCGGGGCGATGCCGAGCTGCGTGCGCTGTCCAATTTCTATTCGCCGCGGGCCACCGGAATCCCCAATGGCACGGTCGTGTGGGCGGAGCTGATCGCGGACCAGTTCACCACGGAGAGCAGCGATCAGCCGATCTCGGCCGAACTGCTCGACGGGGTGGGCGCCTACGTGTTGGTATGTCCGGTGCGTGAGAGTTTTGGTGGCCGGACCAATCTCACCGCCCGGGAGGCGGACCTGCTCGAAGCGTTTGTGGCGGAAGGCGGCGGATTGTTGCTCGTGGCCAACAGTGTCACCGACCCGGAAAAGAGTGGGTTGGACTTTGCCGGGCTCAACGAGATCGGCCGCCGCTTCGGCGCAGAGGTTGTACCCTCGCAGACCGATACGATTTCCGTGCCCCTTGGGCGGGATCATCCGGTTTTCGACGGCGTGTCCGATATCATCTTTGGCAACGGCGCGTTGATCGATCTTGCGCCTGAAGCGAACGCTCGGGCGACGGTTTTGATGAGCAGCCACCGCGAAGGGGTGGAGGGGCCCGTGGCGGTATTGATCGAATACGGGCAGGGCAAGGTGATCCTGTTGGGCGACGCGGGCACGCTCGGCAACGCGCACGCATTCCGCGGCGATACGGGGCATGCGGAGGGACTGCGCCAGATGATGTTCGCCCTCCTGCCCGATGGCCCGATGCCGCACTACGGTTGGGAGCAAGGCACGGCCTTGTACGTGGGAGTTCGCGAGGAGCAGGTGATCTCGGGTTATCCGGAATACATGGACATTTTCCGGCTGCCGCACCCGGAGGGCACAGAGGTGTTCTCCAGCGGAATGCGCCAGATTGATTTGCAGGCATCGGGGGCCGAGGCGGGTTCGGCGCAGAGCAAGGATTTTGTATCTGCCGTGCGGGAGCGAACCGGTGAGTTTCAACTGACCGTTGGCGCATTGGACGGCGCTAACCATGAGGCGGAATGGCGGCACGGAGATTTAGCGGTGGAGATCGAACTCAAAGCGAACGGTCGTCAGCTCAGAACCGAGTTGATCACAAAGAACTCCCTGCGGAACTGGATGACCGTGCTGGAGCACGAAATCTTGGCGGCTCCGTTAAAAACGTATGCTCAACCCGGCGATGCATGGACGGCCAATGGGATGGTTCGACTGCCGCAATTGCAGCTGGGTGAGGTCGCACAATTTGAGGAGACGGAGGCGAGTTGTGAGTTTCTGGGGGAGTCCGATTGGGGCGGACAACCCTGCTACCGATTCAAGCGGGTGGTTGAGCTTAAGGGGGGCGACTGGGACCTGGCTGATTCAGTCAATGCTGAGTATGCGGCACAGGTGCAGTCGTGGGGACTCGACGTGCAGGCCGGGGGTATGATGATCGTATCAGAATATTGGATTCACCGGGAAAGTCGACTGCCGGTCTACACGCGGGTGAGCACCACGGCTTCGGTCTGGTGGCTGGACCCGCGTTTTCCGGCCAGGTATGTGGGAAGTCAC
>CAKZMS010000278.1 GCA_937128785.1 uncultured Opitutaceae bacterium
TGAAGGCCTTGCCTTTGGCCACCTGCAATTGGAAGGGCGTGATGCCGAACTCCTCCAGCAGCAGCTTGTCCAGTTGATTGCCGGTCAGTTCATCCGGCGTATCAGCAATGGTTTGGCGCTTCTCCGCATCGAGCCGGTTGGCTTCGTGCAGAGCGTTGACGATCTGGGTCTGAATTTTTCCGAGTGGCATCGTCGATCAGGGATTGGGTTTCTCGGGAGCAGCCGAGCCCGCATCGGCGGGGGCATCGGGGGACACGTTTTCCTCGTCGGTACCCTCGAGTTTCTCGAGATATTCGGCGATCCCTTCGAGGGTCGTGCCATACCACAGGACGCGGTCATCGTAACGCTCCGCCCAGAAGGTGCGCACGGCGGGACTGAGGTAGTAGGCCGTCGCGATAAAGGTCATATCCTCTTCAATATCAAAGGGGATCGACCACGTGGCCCAACACTCCTCCACGTTCAGGGATGCCTTGATCTCCTCGTGCACTTCGTAGTGCTCCAAATCGACCAGACCGGTGCCGTCGGTGTCGCGCTGGTGGAGGAGAATCTCCTCTTCCTTCACCGCGTTGAGATCATACGCGAGAATGCCCAAGACGGTGCGTTGGCGCGGGGAGCCGCCGCCGATCAGATCGAGCAGCTTCTCATTGGCGGCCTCGAGGTCATCGAGCTTGATGAGGTTGTGCTCCACCAATTGGGCGCCCAACAGCCGGTTGGATCGCATGAGGAGGGAACGGTATTCTGGGTTCATCCGAATTGACAGGGAGAGGGGCTTAAGTGCCGGAGGGGGATTCCGCGGGCATGGCTCGCACTTTGGTGAGCAAGGTAGATTTCAAAGTCTCCAGACCATCGGCAGTTTCGCAGGAAATGGGAAGAACCTCAACCGCGTGTTGGTTGCTGAAGTTAACCAGATGATCAGCCGCCTCGGGCAGGTCCATTTTATTGGCGACCACCAGCCGGGGTTTGTCGAGCAACGCTGCGGAATAAGTCCCCAGCTCGTCGAGCAAGGTTTGGTAATCATCTCCCGGCTCGCGCCCGTCCACTCCGGCCATGTCGATCAGGAACATCAGCAGCGAGCAGCGTTCAATGTGGCGCAGAAATCGGTGACCCAGGCCGCGGTTGTCGCTGGCACCTTCGATGAGTCCCGGTACATCGGCCAACAACAGACGGTCGTAGTTTTCGGGGAAATCGATCACCCCGATCTGAGGATGCAGCGTGGTGAAAGGATAGGCCGCCGTGCGCGGACGGGCTTTGGTGATCCGCTGGGTCAGCGAGGATTTACCCGCATTGGGAAACCCGACCAGCCCAACGTCGGCGATACTTTTGAGCACAAGTCGATAGGTACCGGATTCGCCCAATTCGCCCGGATTTGACCGGCGCGGGGCGCGATTGGTGGACGATTTGAAATGGGTGTTCCCCCAACCGCCGTTGCCTCCTTGGCACAGGACAATGCGTTGTCCTTTTTCGAGCACCTCCGCGACCACGCGGCCGGTTTCTTGATCCGTCACAATCGTGCCGAGAGGCATATGCAGCTCCGCCGGCTTGCCTTCCCGCCCGTTGCGATCCTTGCCCATGCCGTGCTCCCCCCGCTCGCCTTTCCAGTGGGGCTTGTATTTGAAATCGATCAAATTGTTGGCGTTCTCATCGCCCACCAGCACGACGTCCCCGCCCCGCCCGCCGTCTCCCCCATTGGGTCCGCCCATGGGTTCATACTTTTCACGGCGAAAGCTTGAACACCCCCTACCTCCGTCCCCGGCGGTCGCCTTGATGGTGCATTCGTCGATAAACATAGGCCTACAGCGTGCACAATCGATGCCGCTTGCCAAGGGGCGGCTTCGTCAAGCCACCGTAAATTACAAACTCACCTTGATGCCCCGGCGCAGATACGTCGGTACATCCAAGTCCTGCCCCTCAAACAAGTTGCGATCAGTCCGTTCAAAACGGCCCCTATTGTCCGGAGAGCCTTGGAAGCCAAACTCATCCTGCTCATCGATACCCGCGAGCATCGGTTCGGCATTACGCGCCGCCGGTTTTTTGGTCGGAGACGGGATTCTATCGTTTTTCGGCTTCGTGCCGGCAGTTGCTGCCGGAATGGAGGGACGCGTGCGATCCCGGGCGGCCGCGGCGCGGCGAGCTGGAGTCCGGCCGCCGATATCACTCGTGCCGATGACACAAATTTCCAGGCGCCCCTGTAGATCTTCGTCGATCACCGCCCCCATGATCACGTGCGATTCGCGCCCATAGCGTTCCGTGATCGCTCCCATGATTTCGTTGACCCGGGGCAAAGTGAGCTCCGTGCCGCCCACGATGTTAACCAACAGGCGGTCGGCTTTGCGGGAATGTTCGGGTGTGGCGAGGAGCGGGCACATGTCCAGACTCTTGACCGCTTCCGCCGCCGCATTCTCCCCTTCGCCACTGCCAAGGCCGAAGAGCGTCTTCCCCCCGCGAGTCTGAAAGGCCTGCCGCAGCGTCGCAAAATCCAGATTAATCAGGCCGGTGCGAAACAACATCGACCAGACCGAGCGGACGGCGCGGCCAATCCAGTCATCGGCGCGGGCAAAAGAATCGAGCGCGGTCTCGCCGTCCGCCGCTTCCTGGAGCAGCAAGTCATTGGGCAAGGGAATGACCGCATCACAACTGTTCCGCAGCTCCGACAGGCCATCCTCCGCCTGTTTGGCCCGGCGAGCCCCTTCGAAACTGAACGGAGAGGTCACAAACGCGATCACCAGGGCACCCGCCTCACTGGCTATGTCCGCGACTATCGGGGCCGCGCCACTGCCGGTGCCTCCACCCATCCCCGCAATAAGAAACACCAGGTCACAATCTGCCACCATTTCGCTGATCTTTTCCCGGTCGGATTCGGCCGCCTCGTGCCCGATTTCAGGATCTCCACCCGCGCCGAGTCCCCGGGTAACCGAAGACCCAATGAGCAATTTCTCCTCTACCGGAGAACTGTTGAGCGCCTGTAAATCGGTGTTGATCGCCGCCAATCTAAGCCGATCCAGGCTGTCCATTTTGAGTCGGTCCACCGCATTGCTGCCGGCGCCTCCCACGCCGATGACTTTGATGGCGATGCTCCGATCCGCCATGGCATCGGCGGAAGGTTGCGGCAGGGGAAGTTCGCTGGAGTTCGTCATCCGGCGAAAAGTTTATGCAGAAAACCGCCGGAGCGCTGGCGCTTCGCGCCGCTGGCGCCGCCGCGATTCTGCAGGCCAAAGTGTAACAACCC
>CAKZMS010000279.1 GCA_937128785.1 uncultured Opitutaceae bacterium
CTGTGCCATTCAGCCCGGTGGATCTGTCCGTGACGAAGAGGTGATCGCTGCCGCGGATGAGCGGGGTATGGCCATGGTCTTCACCGGAATCCGCCACTTTAAGCACTGATTTTTTCGAAACGGTTGCCGAGATAAGCCGCTTCGATAAATTACCACCATGCGAACACGTAGCCTGACAACGATCTCCGTAGCATTATTCGGCTTGTTCTGGGCCGGTTGTTCGACGGTCCCCGAGACTGGCCGGTCTCAGTTCATCATGGTCAGTGCGGAGCAGGAAAAGGCCATGGGGATTGATGCGTTTTCGCAGCTCAAACAAGAAGATCCGATCTCCGAGAACAAGATGGCGATTGATCAGGTCCACCGGGTGGGCCGGCGGATTGCCGCTTCGGTGGGCCGGGACCTTCCTCATGCGGAATGGGAATTTGTGGTGTTCGAATCGGAGGCACTCAATGCGTTCGCGCTGCCAGGCGGGAAGGTCGGTGTCTACACGGGGCTGCTTAATCTGGTGGACTCGGACGATGAATTGGCCGCCGTGATCGGTCACGAAATTGCCCATGTCACCTCCCGCCATTCGGCGGAGCGGGTAACCCAGCAGATGGTTGCGGGCGCCGCCGCGATCGGCGCAGAAATCTACATGGAATCCGAGGACGTCGATTCGAGTGACCGATGGGCGACGCGCGCCGCACTGGGGGCCGGATCCCAGCTTTTCTACATGTTACCTTTCTCTCGCCTCCACGAAACGGAAGCCGATGTAATCGGACTGCGCTTTGCGGCGGGAGCGGGCTACGATCCGCGGGCCGCGGCTACGTTTTGGGAGAAGATGAAAGCCGCAAGTGAAGGGGAGGGCAGGCCGCCGGAGTTCATGTCGACGCACCCTTCACCCGACAACCGGATCGCCCGACTCAACGAACTCGCCCCCTCACTGATGCCGCTCTACGAGGAGGCCAAAGCGAAATTTGAAGCGTTGGAACTGGAGCCGATCGTCGATCGGGAAATCGGAGCCGATCCGGTTAATAAATAGTTTCGGATTTGGCGGTTCCGGCTAGCGATCGTGCCGGAGTGAGGTAGCTTGGCGGCATGTTTGATCCCGTCGAGAAGCTCAAGGAGTTCGTTCGTCACGCCAGTGTCTCCACCGACCCCGCCTTTGCTGAGGGTATGGTTGGGGCGAAGACGTTTGTCTCCGATCTCCTTGCCGAAATCGGATTCGAGGTCGAGGTGGTCAAAACCGACCTGCATCCCATCATTCTCGCTACGCGCGGTAGCGACCCGGCATGGCCCCACGTGATAATCTATGGCCACTACGACGTGCAGCCGGCTGACCCGTTGGAACTTTGGGGATCCCCCGCGTTTGAGCCCGAGGTGAGAGGCGACCGGATATATGGTCGCGGCACCGCGGACAACAAAGGACCGCTGATGACGCATATCGCCGCGGTAGGGCGATTGCTCGAGACGGATCCGGACCTGCCACTGCGCATCACGTTCATGTTGGAAGGCGAAGAGGAAATGGGGAGCCCCAGCTTCCCCAAGTTCCTGGCCGAATACAAAGAGCGGCTGCAAGAGGCCGATTTGGTGTTTCTGTCCGATACCGGAATTCCCGCTCCCGACCAGGTGGTGATCACC
>CAKZMS010000280.1 GCA_937128785.1 uncultured Opitutaceae bacterium
AGATCGCTCTGGCCGCCGCGACGACCGCCGGATTACCCGCCGCGACCGTGCAGTTGTTCTATCACCTGGACGCCGAGGTCGCCGCCTCGCTCTGTGGTGACACCCGCCTGGGTGCCATCGGCTTCACCGGGAGCGAAGCCACCGGTCGCAAGATCAAGGCCGCCGCCGATGTCAGAGGGATTCCGGTGTATCTCGAAATGAGCAGCATCAACCCGGTTTCATTCTTGCCGGGAGCGATGGCAGAGAAGGCGGAAGCTTTGGCCGAGGAATTCACGGGATCCTGCCTCCTTGGGGTGGGCCAATTCTGCACCAACCCCGGTCTCGTGCTCACCATCGCCGGCGACCAGACCGAGGAGTTTATCGCCAAAGCGACCGAGGGTTTCTCGGCCGCTCCCAGTGGGGTCATGCTGACTCCCGAGCTACCCGAGCACCTCGAATCCGGCGTGGCTCACTTGCTGAAACACGGTGCCGTGCTGCTGGCTCGCGGCGCCGAATCAGCCGAGCCCGGAGCGCGTGGCCGCCCAGCCCTACTGCGCGTGCCCGCCGCCGAATTCCTCGTCAACCCCGATGGCTTCCAAAGCGAGATGTTCGGTCCCGCTTCCCTGATCGTGGTTGCCGCGGACGAAGCCGAGCTGCTGGCCGTCGCGTCCCAATTGCACGCCTCCCTCACCGGTTCGTTCTACTCCGCTGCGGACGGATCCGACGACGCGCTCTACGATCAACTTGCGCCGATCGTGGCCCGGAAAGCCGGCCGCATCCTCAACGACAAAATGCCGACCGGAGTCGCGGTTTCCCCGGCCATGATGCACGGCGGTCCCTTTCCCGCCGGAGGACATCCCGGCTTTACCGCCGTGGGCATCCCCGCATCCCTGCGCCGCTTCGGCGCGCTCAAGTGTTACGATAACGTGCGACCGAATCGTCTACCACCAACCCTGCAGGACAAAAATCCCACCGGGCAACTATGGCGCTGTGTCGACGGCAATTGGACGCAGAATGACATCTCCTGATTTGCGTTCGCTTCGAACCCCCTAATCCCTCCAAGTTATCGCCATGAAGACGACGACGCTGCGAGGCACCGACCTGACCGTTTCCCGCGCTTGCCTGGGGACGATGACTTTTGGTGGCCAAACCAATCCCGCCGAGTCGGGCCACATCCTCGATCACGCCCTCGAAGTCGGCGTAAACTTCATCGACACCGCCAACAACTATACCGACGGCAACAGCGAGAAGATCCTGGGGGATCTGCTGCGCAAGGACGGCCGTCGCGATCGCGTGGTGCTGGCGACCAAGGTGTTCAACCACGTCAAAGGCGATCCGACGGAGGATCAGGGACTCGGTCGGGCCAATGTCGTCAAAAGCGTGGAGGCCTCCCTGCAACGCCTGCAGACCGACCACATTGACCTGCTTTACCTGCATTGCCCCGATCGCTCCGTGCCCATTGAGGAGACCCTCGGAGCCGTCGATGCCCTGGTGCAGGCCGGCAAAGTGCGCCACTTGGGCATGTCCAACTACGCCAGCTGGCAGATGGGGGACGCCGTGCATGCCTCCGCGCGTCTCAACATCACCCGGCCCGCCGTAACCCAGGTTCCCTACAACATCATCACCCGCGCGGTGGACGAGGAATGCGCCGAATTCGTGCAAGCTCACGGTTTCGGCGTCACCGTTTACAACCCGATCGCGGCCGGCTTGCTCACGGGCAAACACCGAATCGAATCCCCGGCGACCGACACCCGCTTCCAACAAAGTGAAGTTTACTACGAGCGCTACTGGCATCCCGGTAACTTTCGCGCCGTGGAGCGCCTTTCCGACATCGCCGACGACCTCGGCATATCCCTCATCGAAATGGCCATGCGCTGGGTCTATTCCCAACCCATCGTCGATAGCGTCATCATCGGCGCCAGTCGTCCCGTTCAGATCGAACAGAGCCTCTCGGTGCCCGATGAGCCCCTGGACGAAACAACGCTCAAAATGTGTGATGCGATCTGGGCGGATCTGCGCGGACCGCACTTCAAATACAACCGTTGAGCGCACTCGCCGAGTTGCCTTCCGCGTCTCACCGGGGAAACCAGCCCCGGCCGGTCGACTATTTTTGCATCGTCATCGCGGGCATTCCCGTTCGTAGAGTCTGCGTTACATCATGATCCTGTTCGCGACTGCGATCTTTCTCACGCTCGGTATTTCATTTGTGTGCTCCCTTATGGAGGCGCTCATCCTGAGCACGAATGTGTCGGAAGTGGAATCGCTGAAGAAGACCCGCCCCCGCCGCGGTAAGATTCTGGAGCAGCTCACCAACAGCTTGGAGGAGACCATCTCCACCATCCTCACGCTCAACACCATCGCCAACACCCTCGGCTCGATCACCATCGGCGGTCTCGCCATCCAGCTCTACGGCCAAACCGCCCTGGGCGTGGTGTCGGCATTGATGACCCTGGGGATTCTGTTCTTTTCGGAGGTCATTCCCAAAAACCTGGGCGTCGTATATCGGATTACCCTGCAGCCTCATGTGGTCTATCCGCTGCTGTGGATGCGAAACGCGCTCCGCCCCATCACCTACCTGTGCAATCTGCTCGTGCGCGCGGTGATCACCTCCCCGCCGGAAAAAACCGATTCCGATGAGGAGATCATCCTGCTCGCCGAGCGAGGCACCATGGACGGGTCGATCTCCAAGAGTGAATCCAGCATCATTGCCAACGCGCTCTCGTTGGACGACATCCGGGTCCAGGAAATCATGACCCCGCGCACGGTCGTGACGTCCTTCAACCGATCCTCTTCGGTCGGCGAGGTGTTTGAGGCTTATCCCAATATCCCTTTCGCGCGGATCCCCGTTTATCAGGAGAGTCTCGATCACGTGGTCGGCCTCGTGCGCCGCCGTGACCTCTTGAAGGCCGTGGCGAATGATCTGGAAGCGGACCCGATCACGGCGCACATGCAGGAGATCCACTTTCTCCCGGAAACCGCCACCGCCGCTCAAGCGTTGCAGGAATTCCTCCGCACTCACCAGCAACTCATGGTCGTGGTGGACGAGTTCGGCTCCACTGCCGGGGTTTTGACCATCGAGGACGTCATGGAGCACCTCATTGGTCGGGAAATCTTTGAAAAGGACGACGTCGCCGTGGACATGCGGGAACTCGCCCGTGCCCGCCTTAAAAAACCGCTGCGATCTCGCAAACCCAACCCACCGCCGGCGTCCCCTCCTGCCAGCAAATAGCCGAGGGTTGTCATGCCACCAGCCGAGGAGACCACCCATTGGGTCCATGACCTGAGCCCGTTCCTGATCCAGTTCAACGAGAGCTTCGGTATCCGCTACTACGGTCTGTCCTACCTGCTGGGCTTCGCGTTGGGTGGCTGGATTCTCTACCTCGCGGCCTGCCGCGGTCGGCTGGCTCTCAAACCCGAGGCCGTGGCCGACCTCATGACGGCCCTCGTGATCGGCGTGATGGTCGGCGGTCGGCTCGGCTACTTCGCCCTCTACGAGCCCATGCCCCTGCTGCGGGAGCCGATTCAGCTCATCCGGGTATGGGATGGGGGCATGGCCTCCCACGGCGGCTTCGTCGGGGTGGCGGCCGCCATCGCTTGGTTCGTGCGCAAGCACGACATCCGGTTCTTCGCCCTGGCCGATGCCGTAATCGCGGTGGCACCTCTCGGCATCGGGCTCGGCCGGGTGGCCAATTTCATCAACGGCGAACTTTGGGGACGCGTCACGGAAGTCTCATGGGGTGTCATCTTTCCGGCCAGTGCCGCTCCCGGCACGTCGTTGGCCGGAATTCCGGCGCGCCATCCCTCCCAGCTCTACGCTGCGATGCTGGAGGGATTTTTGATCTTCGCATACCTGCAATGGCGCTTTTGGAAAACCGCGACGCCGGTCCGTCAGCCTGGTCGAATCACCGGCGAATTCCTCATCATCTACGGAGTTGCGCGCGTGATCACTGAGATGTTCCGCGAACCCGATGCCAGCCTGCTGCTCGGCATGACCCGGGGCACCCTCTACTCGCTGTTGATGGTGATAGCTGGAGCCATTGTAATACGAAAAACCAAATCACTAGGGTAATCCCCCAGAGCCGTCTAGGCAATGAACCCTAGAGCTAAATGTTTGGTTTCAAAACGTATCTTTGCAGCATTTTTCGCCAATGCAGCGTGTCTGGCGTAGACTCATTATCTTAACTCTCCTCTTCGGAGGCAGTCTCGCCCTCTCCCCTGTATCCGCCGCCCCGGCTAAATCTCCCCAATGGGTCCGCGGTGTCTATGTGGCCGAATCACCGGTGGCGGCTCAGATTCCCGCCGAAATCGCGGCGACGGTGGCGCAGGCCCGGGCCCGCGAAGTTGGCGGCGTCGCCGTCCCGGCCACCGGCAGTTCCATGCTACCTCTCTACCAAACCGGGACCATCATGGTGATCGCCCCGGCCGCATATGACGATCTCAAGCGGGGCC
>CAKZMS010000281.1 GCA_937128785.1 uncultured Opitutaceae bacterium
GGATGAGCGGAAGATCGCGATCCGTGATCGCGCTGTAATTGGCGGTGAAGTAGTCTCCAAACGGCGGCGCCGCAGACGGATTGTCACCGATCGGAGCGGGTTGATAACACACGCCACGAATCTGAAACGGCTCCCCGTCCAAGTGGATTTCACGACCTTCGACGGAGAAGCTTGCCAGTAGCGACGCAGGCAGAGCCAGGATGAGCGTGAGCTGAGCGATCAGCCCAGGCCCAAAGCGCGAACGCGCCAGATACAACAAATGAAAGAGTCCAGTTTTCATAGGGGGTTTCGGAGGGTTTTCCCGGGAACGAGCTGGACGCCCCGGCCACAGAAGTGGTCATCGAATCATGAACCAGGTCTATGCAATTTTATGCAATTATTATGGAGAAGTTCTCCTCTGCATGCACCCACATGACCTCCACGGACTTCGTTTCTGGCTACTTTTTATCGTCCAGATTCACCGGAAAGAGGCAGCCGCAGCCTTTGCCGCAGCAGTCCTTGCGGCGAATGCGCACGTAGTCGCGCATCGGCCACCAGATGGCGAAGAGTACCAGAAAAACAACTGCGGCAATAACAGACCCCCAGAAGAGCATGGCGGACCCTCGCCCATTCCGGCCCACCCCGCAAACGGAGGAGCCGGTTTCTCGGGCGAGTTCAGACGTCGGTAGTCTCAGCGGAACCCTCGCGGCGGTCGGCCTTGTGCGCCGCGCGCTTGAGGCGGCGCGCCTTCTGCCAAGGCTGCTCGGGGGCTTCGCCCGCCATGATGCCGCCCCGGGGTTGGATCTCTCCCACCACTTGAGCCAAATCAAACTGGGCAATCTGCGCCTTCACTTTGGTCGCGTCCTTGTAGCCAATGGGCGACTCGGAAAGGTCCGGTTCACCGCTAAACCAACGCACGTCCAAACCGGCCGTGGTTTCGTCCAATGACTGCTTCACCCGACCAGGGTCGAGTTCACCATCGTCGTTTCTGAAGTCGGCCAACGTGGCGGTGCGCGAACGATTGCGCCCGGCCCCGTGCGGGCAGAACGACAGGTAGTCCTCATTGTCGTTGCCGAGCACGAGCAGGATCTCCCGCGCCATGTTGAGCGGGATCAACCCCAGCAACGGTCGGCCTTTGTCGTCTTTCCAAGCCGGCGTGGCACCCTTCCCGTGCATGAACACGTCGCCGCGTTTCCACACGAAATTGTGCTCGTTGCCAACCTGCACCAGCGCCCGCTGACCCAGTCGCTTCAACAAAGCTTCATGAATCAGGGCATGGTTCTGCTTCGTCCAGCGACCCGCGAACTGCAAGGCGTCCCAGTAGGATCGCCCTTCCGGCGAATCGGCCGGCAACCAGGCGGCGCCCTTGGGAATGTCCTTGGCGTTTTCCCGGCACCATTTGACCGCGGCTTTGACCCCACGTTTGTAAACGTCGGCGCCGAGCCCACGCGAACCGTGGTGCGTGACGAGCACATTGAACTTACCGTCCCGGCGCTCGATCCAGTGCGACAAGTCGGTGTAACCCGCCGTCTCCAGCGCGGCGCGTTGCGACTCATCGAATTCGATCCCGCCCACGTAGGCGAAGTGATTCCCGTCGCCCTGGGTGCCCAGGAAATCCTGGGCCCGGCTGCGCAGGCCATTTAGGAAGGGATTGTCCCACACGGGCTCTTCGAGCACGGGCGAGGTCCATTGGTCACCGCGCGGTCGTCCACCCCAACCGAAGTGGGTCACCTTCTGGAGGTGGTCCATGATTTCCTTGGTCGGATGATTGGCGGGGAAAAAGGTCGCAAACATCGAGCAGCAGATGTCCGCGGAGTGCGCCCCAGGGATGATGGCATTCTCCACCGCAATCGCTCCGCCCACCGGAATGGTGCCGGGGCCTCCTCCCACCGGACAGGCATCCGGCATGATCACCCCCCGGTCGATCACCGGCATGTGCAGCAGCTCGGTCATGCTCTGGCGGACTTTGCTCACGTTGTCGGCCTCTTCCGCCGTCTCAGCGGCAATCGCTTCGGCCAAAGGCGCGGGCTCGGGGCGGGGCAAAGCCACGATCAACTGCTTGGGAAACTCCTCCTCCAGCTGCATCAAAAGGGTGGGGCGATCAATGCCTTCAGCCTCCAATTGACGCGCCCGCCGCAACGCGGCGCCGAGTCGGCGGCCCTCATGCCAGCCGGCTGCGATCAGATCGCGCGCTTTGATTTCCATATTCATTGGAGTGGTTTTCTTTTTGGAAGATCGGGCCGGAGCGGGAGTCCCGCGTTCCCGATCAGGTCAGGTTTTCTAGGTAAAAGTGACTAAATCCGGGAGTATCAAAAAGCCCACCTCGGAAACGAAGGCGGGCTCAAAATGAGGAACAAGCTCGGGTTCGTTCAGCGCGCACCACGCTTTCGTAGCAAAAGTCGTTCATTCAAATTGAGGCGGTCGGTCGAACCACCACCACCTATGGGCAAACTTCCGGAGGCGGAATTCCGTTGGCTTGATAGGGCGGCGTAGTGCATGGCGATTGGAATAATGGAGGTTGAGCTCTTCCCATAGGACGGAAGATCGATGTCTCCCATCAAGGGCTTCCGGGATATTTTTGCTCACTGCCGGGCTCGAACTCTATCTCGCTCCCGGCCCTTGAACCGATCCGGCGATCACGCGGCCGGGCACCGCCAAGCCATCACGCGGGTGACGCTGCCATCGTCGTTCGGGCGGTCTTCGCGTAAGGCAAATCCCGCTTTCGCGAGCACGCGCTGGGAGGCCAAGTGCTCCGGATTGACCGTCGCGATGAGTTCCGAGAGCCCAAGTTCATCACGCGCGTAGGCCACCATGCCATGAGCGACTTCGGTGGCGACACCCTGCCCCCAGAAAGACTGGAGCAGAGAATACTTGAGCTCGGCCTCGAGCTGACCACCGGGGTGAACGAGTCCCACAAGTCCCATCACTTCGCCGGCGTCCCGCCACTCGATCGCAGACAGGCCGTAACCGTAACACGCATAGTTTTCCTGCGTCTTGGCGATCCAAGGGCCCACCAGTTCCCGCGCAATGGGGAGACCATCATCCACAAACTTCGCCGCCACCGGATCACTGTAGACGGCGTACATGATCGGCTCATCCGCCACATCAATCCGGCGGACCCGGAGCCGGTCGGTGATGAACATGGTCGGAAGCGACGCCATCGCCCTACCCAACCCGAACCCGTGGCCCGCGTCAGGCCAAAACCCGATTCGGCTCTTACACGTTTCAGTGAACCCCGTTTTGCCTCGGACCCGCCTTGGGTGTGGATTGCAATCTCATCTGTTTTCCCAACGGTCGATTCCGATCCGCCAAGGATTCCTGCTCAACACCCCCTACCCCTTCTCACCCGTGCGAAATCTCCCCTTCCTGCGCGCCTTGCTGGTGGCGCCACTACTGTCGCTTGGTGCCGTCCACGTCGTGGCCGACGGCCGCCCCAACATCCTCGTCATCATGTCCGATGACATGGGCTTTTCCGACCCTGGCTTTCAGGGCAGCGAAATCGAAACGCCCCACCTGGATCGCCTCGCCAAAAACGGCCTGGTCTTCACCAACTTCTACAACGCCGCCCGGTGCGGTCCGACCCGGGCCAGTTTTGCCACCGGCCTCTACAGCCATCAGGTGGGCTGCTACGAGCTCGAGCCCGTCGAACCGGGCAACAACGTCTATATCTCGGAACTGCTGGGCGACCACGGCTACCGAACCTACATGACCGGCAAATGGCACCTCGGAAACACTCCCGACAAGCTCCCCCCGGCCCGCGGCTTCCACCACTCCTACGCCTATCAGGGCTGCTGCGGCAGCTTCTGGGATCCGGAGATCTATATCCTGCGCTCGCCCGAAGTCGGGCCCATTCCCTACGAGGGTCCCGACGCGTTTCACGCCACTGATGCGACGACCGACTACGCGGTCAAATTTCTCCAGCATCACGAGGCCCAAGACGACGACGCGCCGTTCTTCCTCTACGTCGCTTATCAAGCCCCCCACTTCCCGCTGCACGCCCGCAAGGAACTGATCGATAAATACGTCCCGCTCTACGAAAAGGGCTGGGACAAGGTCCGGGAAGAACGCTGGGCCAAGATGCAGGCGCTCGGCCTGTTCGCCGATCAACCTTCGCCTTCCCCGCTCTCGGACTCCCCGCCGTGGCACGATGAGTTTGCCGACGCCGCCAAGATTCAGCGCTGGGACGACCTGTCCGAAGTGGAGCAAATTGACCAGGCCCGGCGCATGGCCACCTACGCCGCCATGATGGATCAAATGGACGAAGGCATCGGCAAGATCCTCGCCCAACTTGAGGCCGCCGGAAAGCTCGACAACACCCTCATCATGTTCTTCTCCGACAACGGCGCCAACTACGAGGGCGGTCCCCTCGGGGGCGACGGTCCCTTCGTCGGCGACGAGTTGGACACGATGGGCCAGCTCGGAACCATGAACCGCACCGGCGCGTCGTGGGCCGCGGTCAGCAACACCCCCTTCCGCCTCTACAAACACTTCAACCACGAGGGCGGCATC
>CAKZMS010000282.1 GCA_937128785.1 uncultured Opitutaceae bacterium
TGTATTCGGTCGTGTCATCGATGATGACGGGGATCAAGAATGGCGTCCCGGCAGCCATCATGTGGGTCCGGTCATCCGCCAGTTTCCATTCCAGCCGGAAATAGGCTTCCCGACGTTTTTGAGTGTTCTGCGAGATTACCGGCAGGAACAGTCCACAGGCCTTGATTTGTTGCCGGATTTTGCGATCCCACTGGTCTCCTCCTCGCAACTCATTGGCATCAAACCACACCTCAAGCCCAGCCGCCCTAAGAGCCTCGGCGATATGGCGAGCCTCCGCAGCGTCCTCGTGGGCGTAGATAACAAAGATGGGGCGGGGGGGAGTCATGAGTGATGACGGGCGCGACGATGGAGGATTGTCCCGGTAAGTCGAGACGAAGCCGAGAGCATAAACCGGACCTGCAATGACTTAAGTAACGGAATCGACTAAAAATTTGAGTGCATCCGCTTTCGGGTTGTCCTTAGGTGCGGCCATGGCTGCTTCGTCCGCGCTTCCTCAATTTCACGTCGTTGGATTTACCGGCCACCGTCGGGTGGCGAAAGTGGAGCAGGTGCAGGCCAAGATTGCGGCGGCACTCGACTCGCTGGTGGCGAATGGTGAGGTGGAGTGGCTGGGCGTGTCCTCCATCGCCGAGGGGAGTGACATGATATTTGCCCGCGAAGTCCTGGCCAAAGGCATGGAATGGGAGGCGCTTCTGCCGCTGCCGCCGATCGATTTTAAGGCTGACTTCGCCGAGGACAAATGGCGCGAGGTGGAGGCGTTGATGGCGGAGGCTTCCGAGGTGCGGGTGGTGGCCCAGGAGGGGAATCGGGAAGAAGCCTATCTCGACTGCGGCATCGAAACGGTGAACGCCTGTGATGTGTTGGTGGCGATTTGGGACGGCGAGCCTGCCCGGGGGCCGGGGGGCACGGCGGATATCGTGACGTTTGCGCGGGAGCTCAAGCGACCGCTGATCGTGATCGATCCGGTGACCGGTGACGAACGCCGCGAGAATTTCGAGCACTACAAGCCGGTTGATGATGAGCTGACTTTTCTCAACGGACTGCCGGAACCCACGACCAAGGACACGGGTGATCCCGCCGATTCGCTGGATCTGGTAGGGCGGTTCATGGCCAAGACCGATCAGGCGGCCACCAAGGGAGCGCCGAAGTTTCGTCTGCTGACCGTGGCGGCGGTGTTGTTGCATTTGTTTGCTACGTTGGTGGCGACGTTTGGGTTGGCCTTTGATTGGCAGCCGGTGGGGTTGTCTTGGGCCAAGCTGCTGTTCGTGCTCGGGGCACTGGGCTCGGCCCTGGCGATTCGACATTTCCGCGCGCAGGATACCTGGGTGCGTTGTCGACTGGCCGCGGAGTTGGCCCGGGCGGAACTGGCCACCTGGGGCATGGCGCGGAAGGCAGCCTTGTTTGATGATGTGAATCTGCCGGAGACCCGTCAGTTGCTGCGGTCCCTCCACATCTTACAGAGCCGCGCGACCAAGGGACAACGGCCCAACCTCGACACGTTTCGACAGCACTACCGCGTCGGACGCGTGGATGACCAGCTCGCCTACTACCGGAAGCGGTTGGCCAAGGCCGATCCGCAGCTGCGCATGATGCGACGCGGATTCAGCATCGCCACGATGTTGGCGATTATCACCACCGCGGCCTACGCGTGGCACGCCACGTTCCATATCTACGAGATCCCGTATTTCCTGAAAGCGCTGCTATTCTATTTTATGCCGATCATCATGCCGGTGGTCGCGGCGACGTTTATTTCGTTCATTTCGATCAATGACCTGCATCGGCGGGTCGCGCGTTACCGGGAGATGTGTCACCTCCTCGAGTCGGTGCAGAAGCAGATCATGGTCACACATTCGTGGCGCAGTCTGGAACAACTGGTGCGCCGGACCGAACGCACGCTGCTGCAGGAAGTGCTGGAGTGGCACACGTTGATGTCGCATCTTGAGGCGCATCACTAGTGATGCGCCTCAAGACGCTCCATCAAAGTAACAAGTTCCAAGTAACAAGTATCAAGATGGAGGAAGCAGGTCGGCGGGGCCGACCAGTGGTTTAGCTAGGAAGGATCCAAACGACTGAAGGATGAAGCCATCGCCTGTGCCTTGATACTTGGAACTTGATACCTGGACCTTCCCCAGCAGGGGCTTGTTACTTGATACCTGATACTTGGCACTTACGCGTGAGCGTTTTGTTACTTTTCATCCGCAACCTGCGGCTGTGCCCGCAGGTTGCGGATGAAGTAGATACCTACGCCGATCACGATGCCGGAGTCGGCAATGTTGAAAGTGGGGTAGATGTAGCTGCCGAAGTGGAAATCCAGAAAGTCGACCACATGGCCGTAGGCGAGGCGATCGATGAGATTGCCGACGATGCCACCGCACAGGAGACCGAAACTGATTTGCATCCAGCGCTCACGCAGTCCGAGCGTTCGTCGCCAGTAGTAGATCGCGCCGAGAGTGAGGAAGGCCAACAGCGCCAGCATCGTGCTCTTGCCGGTGAACAGGCTCCAGGCCGCGCCGGTATTGCCGACGTGCACCAGATGGAAAAATCCGTCGATCACCGGGATCCATCGACCGGGACCGTAGGAACCCATGGGCAGCGTATCAACGATCCAGAACTTGGTGAGCTGATCGGTCGCGAGGACGATCAAGGCGATCCACCACAGCGTGCGATACGCACCGATGCGCTCCCGCACGCTGCGGGAGTCAGCCGAAGGCTCGGTCGGCGCGGGTGATTCTGACATCAGGGCAACAGGGCAGCCGCCCCGTGGGGTTACTCGTCAGCGTTCGGGTCGGTGATCTTGACGGTGTTATCGCCCATCTCACCTCCCCAGCCAGCCCGCGTTCGCACGCGGTGGCGGTTGCGCTCCAGATCTTTCTGGGTCTGCGCGGAGTAGCGGGTGAAGGGTACGGCAGCGAGGCGATCCTTGTCGATCGGTTCGCCGGTGACTTCGTCGA
>CAKZMS010000283.1 GCA_937128785.1 uncultured Opitutaceae bacterium
TCCCGTTCCGAGCCGCGCGGCTGCTCCCAGGGCGCGCGCAATACCTGCCATCGCATATCGAAATAGTGCTCCCAATCCCCGGGCGTGGCGGGCCGACGTGGAGTTCGGGGTTGTGCCTCACCGGTCAATTTTTTCGAAAATGACGAAATAGTTGTCAGTCAGCAGGTCGCCGATCTCCTCGGCTTTGCGGAACCCGGCGGATTCGATCTCGGCTTCAAACACTTCCTGGCCCGCCCGCATGTGATTGAGGATCCAGTCGGCGCTCTCGCCGGGGATGCGTTTGAAATCCACGAGCATGATCCGTCCTCCCGTACGCAAGGCCCGGTGGATGGAGGTCAGCGAGTCAGTAGGGTATTCGAAGTGATGATACACCTGGCAGATGAAAGCCACATCGATGGTTGCCTCGGGCAGGCCCACGGCGCGTTCCGAGCAGAGCACGGTTTCGACATTGGTCCAGCCCAGGCGGGAGGTCTGAATGTCCACGTGGTCGAGAAACTTCTGCACGATATCGACGGCGTAGATTTTGCCGCTTTCGCCGACTGCGGAAGACAAGGCGGGGAGGAATAGGCCGGTGCCAGTGCCGACGTCGGCTACGGCCATCCCCTCCGTGATGCCGGCCCGGTCGATAATCTCATCCCGATTGTCCGCCACCTCGCGACCCTCCCGCTCGAGTCGCTCGATCCAGTCGGTGACGATCAGATCATCTTTGAGATAGGCGTTGTTGATTCCGGGGTTTACGCTCTGGTCCTGGGCCTGCACCAGCGGCGTGAACCAAAGCATCGCGATAACGAGTCGGGTGGGAAAGCGGGGTGTCATAACCCGAGGCTGAGTCAATGACCGCCGGCTGTCAGGGTAAAAGCATCGGAGGGCAACCGCCACCGGTCAAATCAGCCGGGCCGTTCGTCAACCGTGACTTGCAAGTGATCTCCGTTTGGCTAGTTTTTGAGCTTGGCCCAATTTAGTGCGGCGCCGGACGTGAGTTGAGTGGTGATTAGGAACTTACGCCGGCGTCGTGCGATTGGAGGGGTAGGGAACCATGGTGGAGGCGAATTACAGGCTGAACGCTACACTGATGCCCGGTGGTATCGTGCGTTGAAATTGCGGGCAGGTTGGGTTCGGATCTCCGTCTATGATCCGTCTACCCCTGTTGCGCGGCCTGCTTGGGCTCTGCCTGTTCGCGCGCACCCTTGCGGCGAAACCCAATGTGCTTTTCATCCTCGCCGACGACTTGGGTTGGCGAGACCTGAGCATCGAAGGCAGCACCTTTTACGAGACTCCCCACATTGATCGTATCGCACGGTCGGGCATGCGGTTCACCCGCGGATACGCGGCGTGCCAGGTTTGCAGTCCTTCCCGCGCCGCCATCATGACCGGCAAGTCCCCGGCCCGGCTGGGGATTACCGATTGGATTGGGGCCAAACAAGGCGTGGATTGGAGACGCAACACCCGCCTCCTGCCGGCCTACTACAACCATCATCTTCCCCACAGCGATGTGAGCCTGGCGGAAGCGTTTCGCGAAGGCGGCTACCGCACGTTCTTCGCGGGCAAGTGGCACCTGGGCAACGAGGGCTCCTATCCGGAAGATCACGGCTTCGACATTAATATCGGCGGACACGAGAAAGGATCTCCCCCCGGCGGTTTCTTCTCTCCTTATACTAATCCCCGCATGGAAAGTGGACCGGACGGCGAATACCTGCCCCTGCGACTGGGGCAGGAAACGGCCGACTTTATTGATGCGCATGCGGACGAACCGTTCTTCGCCTATCTGTCGTTTTACCAAGTGCACTCGCCGTTGCAGACCACGCCGGAACTCTGGGCGAAGTATCAGCAGAAGGCGCAGTCGCATGAGCCGGTGTCGGAGCGCTTCCTGATCGATCGCACCTCGCCCGTGCGCCAAGTGCAGGACCACCCGGTTTATGCCGGCATGGTCGAGGCGATGGACGACGGGGTAGGGCTCGCTCTTGCCGCTTTAGAGCGGAACGGCCTGCTCGACAATACCATCATCGTCTTCACCTCCGATAACGGCGGGGTCTCGGCCGGTGACGGCAAAGCCACCTCCAATCTGCCCTTGCGCGGCGGCAAGGGTCGTCAATGGGAAGGCGGCTTACGCGAACCATTTTACATCGCTGCCCCCGGTGTCGCCGCGCCGGAATCGCAGTCAGCTGTCCCTGCGATCCACATGGATTTTTATCCGACCCTACTCGACCTCGCTGGACTGCCGCGTCGGCCCGACCAACACCGGGACGGCTTGAGCCTGATGCCGGAGTTGACTGGCGAGGGCGGACTCCCGGATCGCCCGCTGTTCTGGCATTACCCGCACTATGGCAACCAAGGCGGTGAACCCAGTGGCATCATGCTCCATGATGATTGGAAGCTGATCCACTACTACGAGGATGGCCGCGAAGAGCTCTATCACGTGACCCGTGACATCGGGGAACAAAACGACATTGCGGCCGAACATCCCGAAAAGGTCGCCGCCATGAGCGAACAACTTTTTGCGTGGTTGGAAGCCAACGATGCCCGGATGCCCGACATCAACCCGCACTTCGACGAAGAACTTTACGAACAGCAGCGCCAGCACATCCGCGATGTCGAGAAACCGGCCTTGGAGGCGAACGCCATCGAAGTCCTTCAACCCGACTTCGTCGCCACCGAAGGCACCTGGTGGGGTTCCGTCCCGGACGGTGGCAGCGAGTAATTAATCCGGGAACGCCGAGCTCCAGCTCAGCCCCCCGAGGAGTCAGGAAAATGCCCCCATCGTGAGGCCTAGATGTTGATATTAAGCGTTTGACCCCTTCTGTGGAAGGGCTCCGGGATAAAATGATACCACCAATACGAGTGTGACGGGGTAAGTGATTAATAGAAGGGGGGTTCAGAGGAACGGTGAGTCGTTCTGCTCCGTCAATAGG
>CAKZMS010000284.1 GCA_937128785.1 uncultured Opitutaceae bacterium
CACGCTCGCCAAAATGGCGACCCTGCATAGCTGGCGCGAAGCCAACGACTACAACTTCCGCCTCGAGGTGGACGGCGGGGTGGACCTCACCACCGGCCCCAAGTGCCGCGCCCAAGGTGTGGACACATTCGTCGCCGGCACCGCTTTCTTCAAAGCCGCCGACCGCAACGCCTTCGCCGCCGCGGTGCAAAATTGGTAAAACCATTGATCTTCCCGGTCACGTTGACCGGTTGGGAGTTCAGCGCATGTTCTGGGCGTGAATCGCACGGTCAGTCCGGAGTTATTGGACTCCCTTCCCGCGGACTCCGCGGCTGCTCGTCATAGCCGCAGAGATCTGCAGTGGTTTAATCGGTTGTTGGGCAACGACGGCTGGTGGAGGCGAACTCTGCCGCAGTATCAATCCATCGGTCGCGGTCTGGAAATCGGGGCCGGAGATGGACAGCTCGCCCTGCGATTCGACCTTGATGCCCTGGACCTTCAGTCCTCACCCGAGGGTTGGCCGCATCACCGCAAGTGGCACACCAGCGACGTCGGCCTGTTCGCGCATTGGCACGACTACCCGCTCGTGGTTTCGAACTTGTTTCTGCATCACCTGCAGACCGAGCAACTCACCCAACTCGGCCGAATTTGGAACGATACCGCCCAAACTCTCATCTGCTGTGAACCGTGGCGCGTTCGTGGTTTCGGCGTCGGATTTTCACTCCTCTGTGCGGTGATTCGAGCCCACCGGGTCAGCCGCCACGACGGCCGCGTGAGTATCGAGGCCGGTTTTCGCGACAACGAACTTCCAGAGGCACTGGGCTTGGATAAAAAAATCTGGGAGTGGCGGATCTCGCACACCGTTCGGGGCATGTATCGCATGGTCGCGCAGCGAAGGGATTTGAAATGATTGCCCCCAGCCCGAGCCGCCCGGTGGAAATCGTTGGCGGCGGATTGGCCGGACTTGGACTGGGTCTCGGACTTCGTCGTAGGGGGATTCCGGTAATCGTGATCGAGGCCGGGTCTTACCCCCGGCATCGCGTCTGCGGGGAATTCATTACGTCATTGGACCGGGAGACGATCGCTGCCTTGGACCTGTCGCCGCTGCTGGAGACCGCGACGGAAGCCCGGTCCGTGACTTGGTTTCAAGCAGGTGCCGCTCATCTGGTCCACCCCCTGCCCGTGCCCGCCCTCTGCCTGAGCCGTCACTATTTGGACCATCGCATGGCGCAGCGGTTCGTCGAATTGGGCGGGGAGCTCGTCACCCATCAACGTGGCGATCTACAGGCCGCCGAGGGTCGCGTGATCACTACCGGACGTCGCCCGAAGTCCGCGTCACGTTGGATCGGAATCAAGGCGCATTTCCGCGGACTCACTCTACGAGATGACCTTGAACTTCATCTGGGCAAAGGGGCCTACGTGGGACTCACCCGCATCGAAGGCAATCGGGTCAATGTCTGCGGTCTCTTTGCCCGGACCCCGTCCACCCCAAGCAAACAGTCAAAGCGTTCGATCCTGTTCGATCAATTGAATCGCGTCGGGCTGGCGGATCTCAACCAACGACTGCAAGTCGCCGCCGGTGACGAATCATCCCTCTGCACCGTCGCCGGGCTCGACTACGGTCCCGCGGCGCCGACGGATGGCGCCCTGAGATTGGGCGATCACTTTGGTCTCATTCCTCCGTTCACCGGCAATGGCATGACGGTGGCCCTGCAGAGTGCACGGATCGCCACCGATCCTCTCCGCGCGTGGTCCACCGGCCAATGTGACTGGCCGACAACGGTGCAAAAAGTCCATCGTGCCCTCCACCGGGAACTATCGCCCCGGATTGGCCGAGCCCGCCGCTTACACCCTTGGCTACTCCGACCGCAGCGGCAGCGATGGCTGGTGAAGGCGGCAGGCAGCCGTCTCTTCCCTACCCGGTTGCTTTATCACCTTCTGCACTGACCTACCATGTATCTCCAATCTTTAGCTACGGCCGTCCCCCCGCGATCCCTGACCCAACTCGACTGCTGGGAAATCGCCAAGCTGTCACCGGCCGTGACCGAGAATCTGACCCGTCGCAGCCAGCTCATTCTGCGCACCGTGCTGCGGGGCGACTCCGGCATCGCTCAGCGACAGTTCGCCGTGCGGGATATCAATCGTATCTTTGATCTGGATACTGACGATCTGAATGCCGAATTCCGCCACGCTGCCCCGGCCCTGTCCATCCGGGCCTTGCAGCAGGCATTGACTTTGGGCTCTCCGACTTTATCACGCTCTCCCCAATGGCAGG
>CAKZMS010000285.1 GCA_937128785.1 uncultured Opitutaceae bacterium
GAATTCAAAGCGCGCGGCAAGTCCGGCAACACGATCAGCGAACTGCTTCCGCACATGCACTCGATCGCGGACGACATCTGCCTGATCAAGTCGATGCAGCCCGATCAGTTTAACCACGCGCCGGCTCAGCTGCTTTTACACACGGGTAATGCGCTGCAAGGACACGCCTCGATGGGGTCGTGGGTGACTTACGGATTGGGCACCGAAAATCAGAATCTGCCGGGGTTCATGGTGTTGGTTTCGGGCGGCCAGAATCCGTCGGCCGGCAAGGCCGCGTGGAGCAGTGGTTTCCTGCCGTCGGTTTATCAAGGTGTGCAGTGTCGCTCGGAAGGTGCCCCGATATTGTATCTCGAAGATCCGCCGGAGATTGAACGTAGACAGCGGCGCAAGATGATCGACGCGATCGATCGAATCAACCGCCAGACTTACGAGGACGTGGGAGATCCTGAAACCCTTACCCGCGTGTCCCAATACGAGATGGCTTTCCGCATGCAGCTGCATGCCAGCCGCGTCTTCGACATCGGGAAAGAGCCGGACTACGTTCACGATATGTATGGCACTTCGCCGGGCGAAGAATCATTCGCCAACAACTGCCTGCTGGCGCGTCGCTTGGTCGAGGAAGGAGTGCGCTACGTGCAGCTCTACGACTGGGGGTGGGACCACCACGGCAACGGGATGAACACCATCGACAAGGGCCTCCACCGCAAGTGCGGCGAGATCGACCGACCGATCGCGGCCCTGCTGAAGGATCTGAAGCAGCGCGGTTTGTTGGACGACACGCTGGTGGTGTGGGGCGGTGAATTTGGCCGCACCCCGATGCGTGAACTACGCCACGGCATCGTGACCGAGACTTACGGACGAGATCATCACAAAGAAGCGTTCACCATGTGGATGGCCGGTGCCGGCGTGAAGGGTGGCACCAGTGTGGGTCGGACCGATGACCTGGGATTTTTTGTCGCCGAGGACCCCGTGCACGTGCGCGACATGCAGGCGACGATGTTGCATGCCCTCGGACTGGAAAGCCAGGAACTCACTTATCCGTATCAAGGGCTCGAGCAGAAACTCACGGGCGTGGGCGATACGCCGCGCGTGATTTCGGAGATCTTTGCCTAGTCCTCGGCCTGCTGATTCATGTCCCGTTCTGATTCGCAGATGTCATGGCTGCTGTGGTTTGGGTTTGTTCTGATTACGGCCGGGCTCGTGGGTTTGGGACTCAAGCTCGGAGGATGGGACGTCACCTCGCTGTGGATTGATTTCATCGGCGCCTGGCATCCGGTCATCCTGCACCTGCCGATTGGCATCATGGTGTGGATCGGGATCCAACGGGTGTGGGCCAGCTGGCGGGGCCAACCGGCCCTCGGAAACGAGAGTTTGTTGTGGGCAGTGGCGGCGTTAACCGCGACCGGCTCGTTCATCACCGGTTATGCCTGGGGTATGGCCGGTGGGTATGACGAAGTGCAGCTTAACCGACACCTCTGGGCAGCTGTCGGATTCACCGTGGTGTGTTGGTGGGGTTGGTTGGCGGAGCTCACGCGGATGTCTGCGGGGCTGAAAGGCGGCACGATCATCGCCGGTCTGATAGCGGTGTTACTGACAGGACACTGGGGAGGCCTGATGGTGCATGGAGATCCCTTGGCGGCAGCTCCCTGGCGCAACGATCCCCAGCGCTTTGCGCAGTTCGGTGAATTTGGAGATCAAATCAATGTCTACGAGGAGCTCGTCCATCCGATCATGGGCGCGAAGTGCATGGTCTGTCACGGCGCAGCCAAACAGAACGGCAAACTACGGCTCGATTCGTTTGAGGCGATCATGCGCGGCGGCGATCAAGGGCGCGTGGTCGCCCCGGGTGACGTCGAAAATTCGGATCTGATCGGCGTCATTTTACTGCCGATGGCGCACGATGATCACATGCCACCACCCAACCGTCCTCAAATTACCGATACGGAATTGGCGGCGTTGATTTACTGGGTAGATTCGGGAGCGGCCGCGGATCAGGTGATCGCTAAGAATGAAGTCCCGGCAGAATTGCGCCCGTTGCTGGAACCTAGTTACCGCTTGTTGGAAGACCCGGTCGCGCTGGCGGCTCGCGAGGTGGCGGAGGAGACCGAGCGGATGCGCATGGCCGATCGCCGAAAGGAACTGGCAGCCGTGTTGGCGGGTTTGCCCGAGGCATTGGCCTCCAGCTTCTCTTTTGAGGATCTCACTTCTGACCGGCTGCGCTTCAGCCCGGCCACGCACCGCCATGCATTGACGAGTGACGACCTGGTGCAGGCGCGCGAAGCGTTGCAGGCCTGTGTGGACATCGACCTTTCCCGTCTCGCGATCGATGGGGCGGTGTTAGCGGAGCTCAAGCAGGCCACCCATCTGCAGAGTCTGAATTTGGCCGGTTGTGAGATCGGCGACGAACTCTTCGACGATCTGGGACCCCTGCCGGAGCTGCAGCGGCTCAGTCTTTTCGCAACGCAGATCACCAGGGTGCCGGCAAACCTGGGAAGCCAGTTGCCTGCGCTCGAACAACTGTTTGTTGGCGGCACGGGTGTGGACGTCGCGTCAGTGCGCGCGCAGTTGCCCGGGGTGGAGGTCATCGGCGACCTGGTGCTGCCGCCGCGCGCCGATGACGTGCTGTTCGAGGAAGAGGAAGATTCCGACTACGAGGAAGGCGAAGAGTAAGAGGTGTAGTGCCGTGCGTTAGCCGGCACTGATACTCAGAAGCGCCGGCTAAAGCACAGCGCTACGTCTGTTCACTTGCTCTTGCTCCCGACGGTTTCAGCTGGACTCGGTGAGTTCGCGTTCCTTTTCCGTTTTGAGGCGGAGTTGGCCGCAAGCGGCGTCGATGTCGTGACCTTTTTCCCGGCGGAGGGTAGCGGAAACGCGGCCCTCCCGCAGGATCTCCACAAATTTTTCCTGGCGGGTGAGGGAGGGGCGTTTCCACTCCAGGCCGTGCACCGTGTTGTAGGGAATCAGGTTCACGTGGGCGTGCAGATCACGCGCGATGTCGCGGAGTTTACGCGCTTGGTCCAGCGAATCGTTTACGCCCTCAATCAGGATGAATTCCAGAGTGACCATGCGACCGTGCTTGTCGCTGCAGGCCTTC
>CAKZMS010000286.1 GCA_937128785.1 uncultured Opitutaceae bacterium
CATAAGTAACTAATTTGTAACAATTAGGGGAGTGGATTAGATTCGCGGCATGGGCGTCGATGTCCTGCTCGAGGCAGCCCCCGGAGATTGCTCCGAGAGAGTGTCGATCCGGGATTAAAAGCCGCCGGGCGCCGGCTCGACGATACGACGAACCCTCGACCTTGACCAAGGTCGCCAAGGCGCAGGGATAAGTCGTTTCCGAGACCAGTTGCTCGGCGATTTGAAATACCTCGTTCACGTAATCTGGCTTGGATTTAAAATTGGCATGACTCCAGCTCCTTAGAGCAAGTCACCTAACTTCCATGGGCGATTTGCACGGTTAAAGTTAAGTAAACTACGTTGTTTAGTCATTAAACTTATTACTTGTGCAATTGGCCTTCGGACGTATGCGTGACGGCAAGATAACGTGGTTTCGGCCACAAGTCTTGGATCAAACTACAACACAACTAAACTAAAATGAACATCCGTCCCTTCAAGGGATTCGTGTTGCCGACGGCGCTCGCTATGAGCGTGTTTGGCGGCTCTTTGGCGTATGCCCAAAGTGTCAGCGAATCCTCTTCATCATCTGAATCCGAAGATGAGGTCGTCCTCGAAAAGTTCGAGGTCACTGGTTCGCGCATCGCGCGTCTAGACGTTGAGACCCCTAATCCGGTCGTCACCATGTCAGCTGGTAATATCGAAGCCATGGGCTTCCCTACGCTCGCTGACGCCGTGCGTGCTTTGCCGTTCAACAGCGGCCAAGCCCTCACCCCCACCGATGCCGGCACCAGCTTCACTCCTGGTGTCAGCAGCTTCAATCTTCGCGGATTGGGCAACAACAGCACACTCGTTCTGGTGAACGGTCGTCGTGCGGTTCCGTATGCGGCCCCCGGCTTCGACGGTAACCAAACGGTTTTCGACCTTAACTCCATTCCTGAGTCCGCCCTCGCTTCCGTCGACATCCTCAAGGATGGTGGCTCCGCTCTCTACGGCTCTGACGCTGTGGCCGGTGTGGTCAACTTCCGCATGAAGAAGAACTACGTCGGTGCAGAGGCCTCCTTTGAGATCGGCGATTACTTCGACACCGGAGGAATGCTCAAGCGCGCCAGCATTTCCGTTGGCACCGTCGGTGCCAAGACCAGCATGTTCACCAGCCTCTCTTGGATGGAACAGGACTCGGTCTTCTCCCGTGACCTGCCTTGGTCCCGCAATGCTGACAAAACCGAACTCGCTGATGGCTACGGCCGTTACGAGGTCAACGAAGGCGGCCTCGAGGCTGCCGGTTTTGACACCGTCGACGAATACGTTGCTGGCATTGGCTTCACCAACCCGACCGACGATGGATGGTGGGACAATCGTTCCAGCCGCGGTTTCCCCGGCTACCTCCGTCCGCCCAGTGGTGGCACGTTCACCTTCGCGGAGCCGACCGACAACCCGACGCTCGGGAATTCGACCTCCGCTCGTAATTTCTACAATTACAATGAGACCAATGGTCTCCTCCCCGAGGTTGAGCGCATCAATCTCTTCACCACCCTCGACCACGAGATCACCGAGCATGTCAGCCTCTTCGCTGAGCTGTCCTACTCGCGCTCGGACGCCGTGACTTACGCGGCGGCCAATCCGGTTGATATCGAGAGCTCCCGTGGCCTCGACGAAGAGGATCCCCTCACTTACCCGGCCTACAACCCGTTCAACATCACGGGCGAAGACACGACCACCGGTCGTCGTCGTTTGGTCGAGCTGCCTAACCGTATCAGCGACGTGACTTCCGATACGCCTCGTTTCGTCGTGGGTCTCCGCGGTGACCTCGAGCAGGTTGGCGGTTTCTTCGAGGAATGGAACTGGGAGTCCGCTCTCATGTATTCCAAGAACACGGTGGAGAACATCAGCCAAACCGCTGCTGACTCCCGTTTGCAGCAGGCCTTCAATGGTTTGACCCGCCTCGGTGACGGTTCCTTCGAATGGAACCCCGACACCCCGTTGGACCAACGTGAGTATTTCAACTGGTTCGGCATCAATGAGCAGGCTTTCGCTGACTACCTTCTCATCAAAAACCCGAATGTCTCCACCCTCGAATACCGGATGATCGATTTCCGGATCGACGGTCCGGTGGCTGACCTCCCTGGAGGTCAAGTCGGTGTTGCTTTTGGTGCGGAACACCGCGCGGAAGAAATGGACGACGTCCAAACTGACCTCAATGCCACCGCCAACATTCTCGGTGGTGCTGAAGGCACCGGGTTCTCCGGCTCACGCGACCTGACCTCCTTCTACGGTGAGGTCAACCTGCCGTTCCACGAGATGGTTGAGCTCCAGGTCGCTGGTCGCTACGAGACCTACTCCGATGACGGTTTCGATGAGAAGATTCGTCCCAAGGTTGCCGGTAAGTTCCGTCCTTTCGACTGGATGATCTTCCGCGCTTCCTACGCTGAATCCTTCAAGGCTCCCGATCTGTCCTACCTCTACTCGGCTGGTCTCACGACCTTCTCGAGCAACCAGGTGGTCGATCCCGTGACCAACACCGTCATTGACCAAATTCAGGTCAAGGGTGGTGGCGATCCCAACCTCAAGCCTGAGATCACCGACACCTACTACGCCGGTGTTTCGTTTGAGCCAGGAGGAATGTTCGAAGGCCTCAGCTTGTCCTTTGACTACTTCCTCTTCGACCAATCCAACATGTTGGCGCAGCTCTCGGACATCTTCTCCTACGCAGAATTCCTGCAGGAAGAGTTCAACGGCAACCCGACGTTCGCTGGCAAGGTGACCCGCAATCCGGTCACCAACGAGGTGCTCTTCATCTCGGACAACTACGCCAACATCTCGGAAGCCGAATACACCGGCTACGACATCGATATCCGCTACAACTGGGACACCAACACCATGGGTCGCTTCACCGCTGGTCTGGCCGCAACCTACCTCGACAGCTACACCGTTGACGGCTCCGAGCAGGTCGGTGGTTACCTCGTGGCTGAGTGGAACGGCAACGCCAGCTTCGGTTGGTCCTACAAGGACTGGAATGTGAATGCTTTCGCGGTTTACCGCGGCGAGCGGACGCGCGCCCTGTCCTTCGGCAACATCTACACTGCCGATGACCAGCTGTTCCTCGTTTATGACGTCGAAGCTCAGATCAACCTGAATCTCTCCGCCACCTACAGTGGCTGGGAGAAGACCAAGGTTACCGTGGGTGTGAACAATGTGCTCAACGAGGATCCCCCCCTCGATGGCTTCGATCCCCTCGGCACCACGCCGGGTGTGAACGACGCGTTGCCCGCCTACTGGTATCTGCGCGTTACCCGCGAGTTCTAAGCTGACATACCTTAGCTTAAACGAATAGTTTTCAGGCCGTGCCCTTTGATGAGGGCACGGCCTTTTTCTTTACTGCGATGACAACTCTACTTTCACCCCGAGCGTCCGGATTGGCGCTATGTCTCCTACTCTTGAGCGGCCCCTGTGTCTGGTCTCAAGAATCAGCATCTTCCCCTTTTGTCGGAGGCCTCTCCGAGGCCGAACGCGCGGCAATTGGATTGGAAGCACTCACACCCGCTCAACAGGCGGCATTAGAGGCGGCGGTGGAGCGATATGTGGCGGGTCGCAGCGAAGAATTGGTGGCGGAAGTGACCACGGAAGTGCGCACCGAGATGGCTGCAGCGATCAACCAAGAAGAACAACGGCGGGTTGAAGCCGAAAAAGCGTTGGCCACGACTCAGGCCGAACTGGCGGAGAAGGAACGCGAAGTTGAGGCCGCCCGGGAAGAAGTTGCCGCCGTCAAAGAGGAAGATGACACGTCCCTGTTGGAGCGCGCCAAAGTGCTGCTCACTCCGGGCACGAAGGTGGAGTATGTCACGGTCGAATCCCGCTTGGCTCGAGAGTTCAAAGGCTGGGACATCGGGACGATTTTCCGCTTGGAGAATGGTCAGGCCTGGAAGGTCACCTCGGGCAAGTATTGGTCTCCGCGGGAGGGTCCTGGTAAGGCCGTCACCATAACTCCCGGCTCCATGGGGAGTTTTCACATGAAGCTGGAGGGCGTAAAACCGACGCCGAAGGTGGAATTGGTGAGTCGCAATTGATTTACCAAAGAGACGGGCTAGACTACCCCGTTTAACTTCAACTTATGCAACACCTCACGTCTCTCTGTTGGTGCCGCGGCCTCCTGGCTTATATCGCGGCGTTCTGCCTTTTCTCTGCTGCCGTTTCGGCCAACCCGTTGCCCGCGGACCTCCTGGCGAAGAAGCCGGAGTTCACCAGTGTGCAGATTTCTCCGGAAGGAAACGCGGTCGCTTACATGCGCATCAATGACGACGACCTCATGAGTCTGGAGGTGATGGATCTCGCCACGGGGAAAAAGCAAGGGGTGGCAGGCACGGAAAATTACGATGTGGGCGGGTTCCTGTGGATTGATGAGGAGCACCTCGCGCTGATTTTGATGGAAGACAAACTCTATGGGGTAGGGGTTTACGTCTATGATCGCGAAACGGCTCGATTGGGAGCGATTGCCGAGCGTGGTCGGGGGGCCAGCAGTTTGGTCGGAGTGCCCGAGAACCGCAAAAATCGGCTCATTGCCGCCACGACGGGAGAGAACGGCGTCATGGTGGAACTAGCCACCAATGTGGATACGAAGAATTCGCGCTTTGCGTCGAATACCGACCCGGTGCGTCGCTCCTATTCCCCTCCCACCGGTCGCGTGCAGGGCTACAGCACGGATGTCACCGGCGAGCCGATTTTGGCCACGGTTTTTGATGACGGCATAAACCGGGTTCATATCCTGAACTCGGAGGACGAGACTTGGCGCGAGTTACCGCTGGACATGGAAGAGACGCCGATTCTCGCTGTCGCAGCCGATCAAAACTTGGCTTGGATTGTCCGGCGCACCGAGCGCGGGGGCACCTCACTGCATCACTACGATATGACGACGGAGACGTTTGGGCCGGCATTGTATTCGGATCCGGACTACGACATCGGCACCGGCAGTCTGATTCTCAACCAAGATGGCACCGAGCTTCAGGGTATCACCTATCACCAGGTCCGTCGGCACACCGCATGGTTTGATGAAGCCCTCGAGTCCGCCCACTCCCGACTGACCGGCGCCCTGCAGGGGTATGACGTCACCATGAGCAGTCGTTCACGGGACGGCCAACGCGTCATTTTTGTCGCGCAGAGCTCGACCGAGCCCGGGCAGTATTTTCTGGCGGATCTGCAGACCGATCAGATTCAGCACTTGGCCGCCTCCTCGCCGTGGCTCGAAGGCAAACCGCTTTCTCCCATGGCTTCCTTCAATTTCAAAGCTCGGGACGGGTTGGAACTGCAGGCATATTTGACCCTGCCCACGGTCGAAGGCGCCCAGAAGCCGTATCCCCTCATGGTGTTGGGGCACGGTGGCCCGTGGGCTCGGGACACGTGGAGCTTCAATGCCGAAGTGCAGTTTCTGGCATCCCGGGGTATCGCGGTTTTGCAGCCCAATTACCGCGGTTCAACCGGCTTCAATTACGATATCACGATCAAGGACCGGTTCGATTTCCGGAAGATGCATGATGATGTCACCGATGCGGTGCAGACCCTGATCCGTGGCGGCATCGCCGACCCAGATCGCATTGGCACCATGGGGGCGAGCTTCGGAGGCTACCTTGCCATCGCTGGAGCGGCCTGGGAGCCGGACTTGTATCGCGTGGCCATCACCAACGTCGGGGTGTTCGATTGGGATATGTTGATCTCTGATTCCCGTCGTGAGTCGTATATCTTTTACGACTGGCTGATGAAGAACGTGGGCAACGATCCCGAGGCGGTGGAACGTTTCTCACCCTTGAAGCAGGTGGATGACATCGAGATCCCCATCT
>CAKZMS010000287.1 GCA_937128785.1 uncultured Opitutaceae bacterium
ATCGCCTGATGCGCCCAAGGAAAAATTCAACTGGGCTGATCTGCTGGAGGCGTTCAAGCACCGTAAACTCTGGGGCGTTTATCTGGGGCAGTTCTGTCTCGGATCCCTCTTCGTATTTTTCCTCACCTGGTTTCCTTCCTATCTCAAGGACACGCGGGGACTCTCGCTCGAATCCATGGGCTGGTGGGTCATGATCCCCCCACTCGGGGCGTTCGTTGGCGTGCTGCTGTCCGGGACCGTCTCCGACTGGCTGGTCAAACGAGGCGTTTCACCCGGCACTTCCCGCAAGATTCCGGTCCTGTGTGGCATGGTCCTCGGTTCTTCCATTATCGGCGCCAATTACACGGACAGCACTGGGGTCGTAGTCATGTTCATGACGATCGCCCTGTTCGGCAATGGCCTCGCGTCGATTGCCTGGGTGTTCATCTCCTCCATCGCGCCCATCCGTTGCATGGGTCTGGTGGGAGGCGTGTTCAACTTCATCGGCAATCTCGCCGGGATAAGCCTCCCGATCATCGTGGGTTACCTCGCTCGCGACGGGAACTTTGAGTCCGGCCTGATCTACATCGCCGTCGTCTCGATCGTGGGTTTCTGCAGCTACCTGTTCCTCGTCGGAAAAGTGGAAAGGATCGAATTACCAGACCGGTAAAGGGGCGGAACAGCCGGATTGGAGCCTAATACATTCTCTAATTCTGCTCCGGGAGGGGGATTTCAACGTTTCCTTGAAGCCGTTTTGAAATCTAACCTTGAGGATAATTCCATATCGTTCTCGGCCACTTAACCCGCTGTGTTCGGTACTCCCCTGTTCCTCGATCGCGGCCTGAGCCGCCACGTTTCCCCTCGACCATGAATATCCCCACCCCGCTCTCCCGTCGACGTTTCCTCCAAAACTCCGCCGTCATCGCCGGCGCGTTTGCCATTGGTTCCGCCCGCGGCGCGAGCCCCAACGGAAGTGTGCGCCTCGCCGTCGTCGGCGTCCACAGCCGCGGCATGCAATTGGTTAAAGATATCGTGCGCACGGAAGGTGCGGTGCTCGTAGCCCTTTGCGACGCCGACTCCGCGGTGCTCGACGAAAAAGTCGCCCAGGTCGAAACCGACCACGGGATCAAGACCGACAAGGAGCTCAACTACCGCAAGCTGCTCGAGCGGGGCGATATCGACGCGGTCGTGCTGGCGACCCCCAATCACCAGCACGCCATCCAGACGATCTGGGCCTGTGAGGCCGGCAAGGACGTCTACGTCGAAAAGCCGGTCTGCCACACCATTTGGGAGGGCCGCCAGATGGTCGCGGCCGCCAAGAAATACAACCGGATCGTGCAGCCCGGATTCCAGAATCGCTCGGATGTCGGGCTCCGGGAAGCCTTTGATTGGATCAAGGCCGGCAACATCGGCGACATCACGATGGTCCGGGGACTCTGCTACAAGAGCCGTGAAAGCATCGGCAAGCTCGATGCGCCCGCGGCTCCGCCCCCCACCGTCAACTACGACGAGTGGCTTGGTCCGGCGGCGGATGAGCCCCTCTATCGTCCGAAATTTCACTACGACTGGCACTGGTCCTGGAACACCGGCAACGGCGATTTTGGCAACCAAGGGCCGCACGAACTCGACCTCATGCGGTGGATTCTCGACGAACCTGATCATCCGCTGGCCGTGCAAAGCCACGGTTCCCGCTTCGGTTGGCACGACGCCGGCGAAACGCCGAACATGATGATCACCCAATTCGACTGGGGAGGCGTGCCCGCCCTGTTCGAAACCCGCGACCTTTGGATCAACCCCCGCACCAACGCCCGGGCCAACTACAAGGGTAAGCGAGTGGGCATCATCGTAACCTGCGAAGACGGTGAATTCCGCGGCGGTCGCGGCGGCGGCATCGTTTATCACGGCAAGGAGCGGGGCCAACAATTCAACGGCGACGGCGGTTTCGATCACATGCCCGCGTTTATTCGCGCCGTGAACAGCCGCCGGGAGTCTGACCTCGCCTGCAGCCTGGAAACCGGCTTCCGCTCATCCGCCCTCGCTCATTGGGGCAACATTTCCGTCAAAGCTGGCACCCCCAGCCCGGTATCGGACGTGAAGGCAGCCATGGGAAGCAACGACCACATGCAGGAAACCTACGACCGGTTCGCCCAGCACCTCGACGCCTGGGAAATTGATCGCGAGAAGGAGCGCTGGACGCTCGGCGCCAATCTATCCATCGACGCGAAGAAAGAGCGCTTCACGGGTTCAGGTGCGAATCAGGCCAACGCGTTTCTGCATCGTGAAGACCGCAAGGGATACGAGATCCCTCATCTCGCCTAAACACCTCTATACCCGGATGAAGAAAACCACCCTCTCCGCCCTCCTCGCCGCTGCTGCGAT
>CAKZMS010000288.1 GCA_937128785.1 uncultured Opitutaceae bacterium
CGTCTCCAAGCTGATTGAGCCCAATCTCATTCAGCCGACCGTCGTCACGCACCTGCCCAAGGAACTCTGCCCGCTGGCCAAGCTCAACCAAGAGGATCCGGGCGTGCTCGATGTGTTTGAACTCATCATTGGAGGCATGGAAATCGCCCCGGCTTACAGTGAGCAGAACGATCCGGACGTGCAGCGCGCCATGTTCGAAGCCCAGGCGGGCGAAGAGCAGCAGAAGATCGATCACGACTTTCTCACCGCCCTCGAGCACGGTATGCCTCCCGCCGGCGGCATGGGCATCGGCATCGATCGGCTGGTCATCCTGCTGACCCAGGCTGAAAGCATCCGGGATGTAATTCTTTATCCGCAGCTGCGGCCCGAGGCGGTGGCGCCGGCGACTGAGCCTAAGACAGAGTGAAGATCGCGGGTTGGGGAACTTTTCGAGGAACCAATCGCTTCTCGGAAAATCTTAATTCGTAATTCTGAATTCGGAATTAGCTGCGAAGCAGCCCTGTCATGCCTTGGTCCCTCTACCTCGCCCTTAAGCAGCTCTTTCCCTCGGGGAAGCTGTTTCCGTTCTTCACCTTCATTTCGATGGCAGGGGTGACGCTTGGAGTGGCGCTGTTGATCGTTTCGATCAGCGTGATGGGGGGATTTGGTCGGGAGATTAAACGCATGATCGTCGACACCCAGGGCGATGTGCAGGTGCAGGCGGGGGCCTACCTTGCCAATGTCGAAGAGGTCGCCGAAGTGATCGCCGAGACCCCGGGGGTTGTGGGCGTCTCGCCGTATGCGGAAGGCGTCGTCATGCTGGAGCATAACAACATGCCGGCTTTTCCCGCGCTGCAGGGAATCGATGTGGGCCGGATCAATGACGTGATCCCGCTCGACAGCTACATCCGAGCCGGCACCCTGGATCACCTCGACGACGACTCGATTATCCTGAGCTCGCGGCTGGCCTATTCGATCGGTGCCCGTATCGGCACTTACGTGGAGGTGTATTCCCCGCTCCTGCTGGAGAAAATCAAAGCCGACGAGGTCATGCTGCCGCGTGAACTGGAGGTGGTCGGAATCATGGAAATCGGCCATCAATCCCTCGATAGCAGTGTGGTGTTGGTGACGCTTCGGCGCATGCAGGAGCTTTACGGCTTGGACGAGGGGGTCCATGGATTCAGCGTGAAGCTCGAGGATGGCGCCGACCCCGACGCGGTGGCCCGGGCATTAAACCAACGCCTGCCGGAAGTGGCGCCGCGGACCTACGCTCGCTCGTGGATGGATTCCAACGAGGACTTTCTCTTCGTGGTGCAGTTGGAGAAAAACATGATCTTTTTCCTGCTCATTTTCATCATCATCGTGGCGGCGTTTTCGGTGACGAGCTCGCTGCTCATCGCCGTGGTGCGCAAGACGCGGGAAATCGGTTTATTGGGAGCAATGGGTGGGCGGGCCCGCGATATCGCACTCTGTTTTTGTTGGCAGGCCCTCATCATTGGAGTGTCGGGAACCGCGGCCGGCGTGGTGCTGGGGAAAGTGGTGGTCCACTATCGGAACAACATCATTGCGACCTTCACCAAACTGACAGGCAGCGAGGAGGCGCTGGTCCGGTTCTATGAATTCAGCAATCTGCCCGCCTATCTCTCGAGCAACGACTTTTGGTTGATCGTGGGACTGGCGATCACGATCTCGATGTTGGCGGGACTGCTCCCCGCTTGGCGGGCGGCTCGCCTGCAACCCGTGGAGGCGCTGCGCAGTGAATAGGGGCAGGCCCAATATCGGGCATAAAGCCCGACCCACGAAGACCCGGTTTTCGCATGTGGGTCGGGCTTTAGGCCCGACAGTGCAACCGGACTGGGCTTGGGAATCCTTGGCACATCCTGGTACAGAGGGATTGGGCGCAGTGCCGTGCTTCAGCCGGCACGCTGCAACGCCGGTTAAAGCACGGCGCTACGATGTTGCCAACGCTTTCACCATGCTCCGCGGTTCCTTCGTTCCCTTCTGTAAAACCCTGCAGTCAGGAGGAGCAGTCTGATGGAGAACGCGCAACCTGTTCTGCAGGCGGTTGGCCTGCAAAAATCCTTCCTTAGCGGCGAGCGGACGTTGGAGGTGCTGCGGGGAGTGGACCTATCGGTGGCTGCCGGTGAAAGCGTAAGCATCCGAGGTGAATCCGGTTCCGGTAAGTCCACCCTGCTGCATCTTTTGGCGGGCTTGGACAGCTGTGATGGCGGCACGCTGAGGTGGGCCGGTTCGACCAAAACCGATGCGTCGCGGCGCAGCGCTTTTCTGGGCATGGTCTTTCAATCATTCTATCTGATCCCGGAGCTCACCGCGCTCGACAATGTCCTCATGGCTGCGCGGATGGCAGGGAAGTCGGGTGGGGCCCAACGCAGCCGCGCCGCCGAATTGCTACAACGGGTGGGACTGGCCGAGCGGGCACGTCACGTGCCGGCCAACCTTTCCGGCGGCGAACGCCAACGCGTCGCGGTGGCCCGGGCATTGATGAATCGTCCCAAGTTGCTGCTGGCCGATGAGCCCACGGGAAACCTCGATGAAAAGACCGGCGACACCGTCATCGAACTGTTGTTGGATCTCTGCCGCGAAACCGGAACGGCCTTGGTATTGGTTACCCACAATGCGGTTCACGCTGAAAAGACGGACCGTCAGCTCAGCATGCACGATGGCGTGCTGTCGGCGTAGGCGCAGCTAAAGCTCGATCGTGAGGTAGCCGCGACGGTTGCTTTCGTAGCCTTGGAATACGCCCGTGGAGAGGTTGCCGTCGTCTACCAGCTCGTCAACGGCTTCGAGCATGGCCAGCTGGGTATCGGTAGGGGCGCCGCCGAAATCGACGCCCACCACACAGCTGAGTCCTACGTCTGAGGAATCGATGTCCCATCGACCGCCAATTGAGGTGGCGGAGGTGTAGGTGGCAGAGTTGATGTAGTCGGCGAGTTGGGCGTGGCCGCCGGCGAAGGAGCCCGTGCCGGGATCACCGGGCAGGGCCCCCAGCTCCAACATCATCGTGTCCAATCCACCCGCGAAGGTCCTCAGATCACTGGCGAAACGGCTGACCCGGCTGTTCTGCCGGACTTTCTCAAACGCGGGGATGGCCATCGCCGCCAACAGGCCGATGATGACCACAACGATCATGATCTCGACCAAGGTGAAGGCGCGACGATTGGCTTTCATCGACTAAAAAGCTGATCCAATTTTTTGCCGATTCGAGCCTGTTGTAGTGATTTTGCGTTAAGGAACTGTAAAGGTGCCGTCGGATTGGAGTAATTTCCGCATGCGGTGATGGGGAATGCCCCA
>CAKZMS010000289.1 GCA_937128785.1 uncultured Opitutaceae bacterium
CAAAACGTCGGCGATCGTTTTGTCGGCGTGCACCGTAATGGGATCCTGGATGAGTCCGTGGATGTGCCGCTTCACGCGGGCCACTTCCTTCACCTGATCGCGGGGCTGCATGTTGTAGTGGATGAGCCCCATCCCGCCGTTCAGCGCCATCGCGGTGGCCATGCGCGACTCGGTGACGGTATCCATATCCGACGAGAGGATGGGGATAGGCAGCTCGATGTGCTCCGAAAGGGTCGTCGATGGGTCGGCGTCCTTCGGCAAAATATCCGAGAATCGGGTGGCCAGGGAGACGTCATCAAATGTGAGTCCCACCGGTTGATTGGCGGCGAAAAATTTATCGGCCGATTGATAGAATCCGGCGTCGAACGATTCGGAAGAAGACGATGCAACCTTAGTCATGAGTTGCCGGGAACGGAATAAGCGCGTGAGCACAGGGTGCAAGAAGGAATCACGACTCGAGTCGAGATCGGATTCGATTTTGCCCGGAATCCGGTTCAAGTCTTGCTGAATCCGATGACAGGTCAGCTCTCCTACGAACGCTACACCTTGCCCTTTCGCGCCCCCTTGCGAACGGCCCATGGGCCGTGGGTGAGCCGGGAGGGGTTTTGGCTGGCGTGGAAGACGGAATCGGGAGTGGTGCGTTCCGAAGCCGCCCCTATTCCGGGCTTTGGCGGCATGAGTATGGCGGAGATTCAGGCGGGGTTGGAGCGGCTCGGCTCCGAGCCGACCGAAAGCGATTTGCAATTGGCGATGCAGCAGGGTGGGGAGTTGGCCTTCGCTCTAGGCAGCCTGAACTCGGATTGGCGCGACTGGGTGCAGGAGGGGCCGGACTATGTGCCGGTGGCGGGACTGCTGCCGGCGGGGAGGGCGGCCTTCGAGCGAGTCGATTCTCTGCTCGAACTCGGATTTCGCACGTTTAAGTGGAAGGTAGGAGTTGGCGACCCTCGCGACGAACAGGGAATGTTGGACGATTTGCTGGGAGCGATGCCGGATGGAGCCAGAGTGCGATTGGACGCCAATGGGGGGTGGGATCGGCGCACCGCGGAACGGTGGCTGTCGGTGTGCGCCGATCGCCCGAACATCGAGTTTATCGAGCAACCTTGTGCCGCTGATGCGGTTGATTTGCTCCTGGGCTTGGCGGGCGATTATCCCGTGACGCTGGCCTTGGATGAAGCCGTGTTGGGCCAGGCGGATTTTGTGCGGTGGCGCGACCTGGGCTGGCCGGGAGTATATGTCATCAAACCTGCACTGTGGGGAAATCCGTGCGATCTCATTACCACCATGCGCGAGACCAAGGCCGACGTTGTCATATCATCCGCCTTGGAAACCCGGGTTGGCGCCCGCGTCACCCTGGCGGTGGCGTTTGCACTTGGTGGTGGAGAGGCCCGGGCTGCTGGCGTGGGCGTTTGGCCGTTGTTTGTCGATGCGACCTACGACGGACCGCACGCTCTGCCATTTCTCAAGCGCGAGGCTGTGCTGGCTCTCGCTGATAACTTAGCCGAAGGCAGTCGATGAATCGCGCGGATTTCGCTCAATTGCTCGGTGGCGCCCGGAGCGATAGCCCAAGCGCAGCCGTCGTCGAAGCAGCAGAGCCGGCAAAGTGGCGACAAGCATTTGCCGATGCGGCCGGCGGCCGCGGTCCCGTCTTTTTGAGCAATCCGGATTGGGGAAATCGCGAACGGGCGGAATTCGCCGCTTTAATAAATCGCCCCAGTGAGGATTGGGATCCGGAACGGGGTTGGTTGATGATTCCGTCCGGCGGATCCAGTGGGCGCATCAAGCTGGCCCGACACGATCAGTTCACCTTGTTGGCCGCGGTGCGAGGCTATCAGTCATTTTTTAACGAGTCGGCGGTTTCAGCGGTCGGTGTATTGCCCCTGCACCACGTGGGCGGACTGATGGGGTGGCTGCGGTCCGCCCTGACCGGCAGCGAGTTTGTCGACGGCGAATGGCAAAGAATCAAAGACCAGCCGGATTCACGACCGAGCGCAGAAGGCAAAACGATCTCGTTGGTCCCGACCCAGTTGAAAACCCTTCTCGAGCACGATGCAGGGGTGGACTGGCTGCGAAGCTTCACTCGGGTCCTGATTGGGGGGGCGAGTATGAACACAACCTTGGCTCAACGGGCCCGCCACGCCGGAGTGAAGTTGGTCCGGACCTACGGCGCGACCGAAACGGCGGCGATGGTGGCAGCGGGGGATGGTCGTAGTGAATCCCCCGGAGACATCCAAGGCCTGAAGGCCCTTTCCCATGCCTCGATCCGGTTCGACGATCAGGGACAGATAGAAGTGCGGGGCGACTCGGTGTGTCGCGGCTATTGGCCGGATAAATCCGACCCTTCACCTGTCTGGCGTTCAGGAGACTTGGGCCGATTTATTGATGAGGATCGAATTCAGATCATCGGCCGGGCTGACGATTTGATCATCACCGGGGGGGAAAAGGTGAATCCGCTCGAGGTGGAATCCGTGCTGCAGTCTCTGGTCGGAGACGAACGCGTAGCTGTCTTGGGCCTACCGGATTCGAAGTGGGGCCAGCAGGTGGTCGCAGTTTTTCACCCGGACGTGCAACTTGATTTGAACCAACTTAAGGAACGAGGGCAGGAGCAACTTGCGCCGTTCAAATGGCCTAAGCAGGCGTATGTTTGTGATCCTTGGCCGGTCAATGTTCTCGGAAAACTCAACCGCTCCAAGCTCCGCGCCGCCATCGAATCGGCATGAGCTTGAGCCCCACGGGGTCAGCGTCGTTAAATTGTGCATGAAGGCGCAGCCGCAATGCACCATTTCCGACCTGACCCCTTCAAGGCGCCGCCTACTACTCACCTACCCACTGGCCCAGCTGATCGGGCAGGGCGGTCTTGGCCCGGGTGCTGGAATTGATGCACACGTGCTCAGTAGTGATGACCGCCGCCCGTTTTTCAGGAGGTCCGATTTTCCAAATCGTGTAATCGATTTTGAAGGCGTGCTCAGCCGTGCGAACGGGCGACACCTCAACCCGGATCCGTTCTCCTGTTGTGAGAGGACGCAGATAGGACGCTTCACTCTTCGCGATCGGGATCACCAAACCGGTGTCCTTAAAAAACTGAGCCAAGGGCAACCCGTGATCTCCCAGCGCCTCTTCATAGGCCTCGTGGGCAATCGCGAGATAACGGGCGAAAAACACGACCCCGGCAGCGTCCGTATCCGAGAAGTGAATCGTGCGATGATAGGAAAAGGCGGACATGGGATTTCAGTCTCAGGTCAAAAGGTCGATTGTCAAAGGTCCGCGCATGGCGGGGTCGGCGTCGTTAAAATGTTAATGAAGACCGCAGGTCGTAATTAATATTTTCCGACCCGACCCCTTCTTCCGTGAGCAAACAGGTATTCCATGCGCTCCGAGCAGCCGAGTGGCAGTAGCCAAGAGCGTGGCCCCCGTCGCAGTTGAGTGCAGCAAAGATACCGTCCCCTCGTCAGCCGTTGCTTTGGAGCCATCAGATTTTTCACACTCTTTCGTGTATTTCGTGTTTTTCGTGGTTAAATCCCCCCATGACCAAAAACGAAATCGCCGAAGTGCTGGAGGATATCGGGACGTTACTCGAACTGAAGGGCGAGAACCCATTCAAGATCCGCGCCTATGGTAGCGGCGCACGTATCCTCGAATCCATGGAGCAGGATGAGGTGGAGCGCCTCATCGAAGCGGACGATTTGGACTCGGTGAAAGGGATCGGCGCAGCGCTCGCGCAAAAGATCGGCGAGCTCCACGCCACCGGGAAACGAGAGTTCTACGAAAACCTGAAAGATTCCATCGCTCCAGGATTAGTGGAGATGCTCGAAGTGCCCGGACTGGGCGCGAAAAAGATCAAGGCCATTCACGAGAAGCTGGGTATCGATACCATGGCAGGTCTAGCGGAGGCGTGTGCGGATGGCCGAGTGGCGGGGTTGGCGGGGTTTGGAGAATAATCCGCCACCAAAATATCCGAGGGTATTCGCAATCGGGAAGCCTACGGAAAACGGCATTTGTGGTGGCTGGCCCAAGAGGTGGGGCAGCCTATTGTGGAGGGTTTGCGGAAACTGCCGGCCGTCGACCGGGCAGAGTCGGCCGGGAGCTCGCGTCGCGGCATGGAAACGGTAGGCGATTTGGACTTCATTGTGGCGTCTGATGAACCGGAACCGGTGATGACCTGGTTTTGTGAACTGCCGGAAGTGAAAGAGGTCACGGCTCGCGGGGAGACCAAATCCAGTGTGCGTTTTGCCAGTGGCCTCCAAGCGGATCTACGGATTGTGCCGCCGGCGCAGTTTGTTTTCGCCCTCCATCACTTCACGGGATCGAAGGACCACAATGTCGCCATGCGCCAGCGCGCCTTGGACCGAGGCTACAGCATGTCGGAATGGGGACGCGTTCCTTCAGAAGGTGAGGGCACTGCTAAGGAAAAGGCGGAACGCGGCGAAAGTCTCCCGGCCGAAAGCGAGGAAGATCTGTTCCGGCACTTGGACATGACCTTTGTGCCGCCGGCACTGAGAGAAGGGCGGGGCGAGATCGAAGCGGCGGCGGAAGGTGCGTTGCCGGACTTGGTCAAACTCAGCGATCTGAAGGGCGCTTTTCACCACCACACTGATGCCAGTGATGGAAAAGCGACGCTGGCGGAGATGACCGCAGCAGCCGAAGCCCTCGGTTGGGACTATTTGGGCATCGCCGACCATTCCAAAGCGAGTTTTCAAGCCAACGGTCTCGATGAGGAGCGACTCGCCCGTCAGATCGAAAAAATTCGCGAGCTCAACGCTTCGGGCGATTACCGCACCCATGTGTTCGCCGGATCCGAAGTCGATATCCTGACCGACGGCAAACTGGATTTCGCAGACGAGGTTATGGCTGAACTCGATTACGTCGTCGCGTCGGTCCACAATGCGTTTTCCCAGGACGAAGCGACCATGACTGCGCGGATCATCAAAGCCGTGGAAAACGAATACGTCACGATGTTGGGTCACCTGACCGGAAGGATTCTGCTGCGCCGGGAAGCTTATAAAGCGGATGTGGAGAAAATCATCGATGCCGCGATCGCGAGTGGAACGATCATCGAGTTGAACGCCAGCCCCTGG
>CAKZMS010000290.1 GCA_937128785.1 uncultured Opitutaceae bacterium
TGCGGAGCCGATTCTGTTCGCGCTGGAGATCGAGGGCCTGCTCGGCGTTGCGCGCCCGCAGATTGGCCAAGGCCCGTTCGCGCTCTTCGAGCACAAAGACCACCGCACCTTCCGAGAGCACAAATCCGTCGCGATTCACATCGTAAGGGCGCGAAGCACCTGCCGGATCATCATTGCGGGTCGAGAGTGCCCGCATCTTCGCAAAGGCCCCCACGGCCAACGGCGTCACCGTGCTTTCAGCGCCACCCGCGACCATGACATCCGCGTCACCGCGGCACACCGCCGCGGCCGCTTCGCCCACCGAGTGCCCCGACGTCGCACACGCCGACGCGACCGCCATATTCGGGCCCCGGAGATTGAGCAAAAGACTCACCTGTCCCGCCAAAAGATTGGGGGCGATCTGGATAATAAAGAAAGGAGAAATCCGCCGAAACCCTTTCTCCCGCCACATATCCTGGGTGGCCTCGATTTCAGGCAATCCCCCTAAGCCGCCCCCAATGTTCACGCCCATGCGGTTGGCGTCCTCCGGTCGGCGCCCTTCGTCGAGGCCGGCATCCGCATAGGCCTCCACGGCCGCCGCCACCCCCAGATGAGTGAAGCGCCCAAATTTCTTCGCATCCTTGGGATTGAAGATCTGGGTTACCTCCGGACGTTCGTCGCCAAATGGTCGTAGCGGCGCGGGCAGTTCGGCCGTGGGGTCGAAGTCCCGCACCTCACCGGCGATCTGGGCGGTGCACTCGGAAGCATCGAATCGCGTGATCGGACCGATGCCGGATTTGCCGGCGGCCAGTCCTGCCCAAGTCTGCTCTAGACTCAGTCCCAAGGGCGTCACCGCGCCCATTCCTGTGATCACTACCCGACGATTGGCTTGAGGAATTTTCATAATGTAAAGGCAACCCGTGCAACATGCAGCCCAAGTTGTCAGCCCCGAATCTCAGTGCGTTTCCCGGCAAATTCGGCCGTGAAAAGCACCGTGGGAGCGGTTTTGACAAGCCCGACTCCGCAACTTTGTATCCCCGGTTCCCACCGATGGATCAATTACATGCTTACTGGCGGATGGAATACATCGCGGCGCCGCGATTTCCCGAAACCGATCGCCCCTTTACCACGCTGCCCGAACTCAATGACGATCGGGCCGCCCTGATCGTCTATCGATCCCCCCTGTCGTATCTCATGCTGAATCGGTTTCCCTACAATCCCGGACACTTGCTCGCCATCCCGTTCCGGGAGGTCGCCGATCTCACCGATCTGAACGTAGAGGAATCCGCCGACCTCATGCAGACCATCACTTTCGGAAAAAAAGTTGTGGCCGAAGCCCTCAACCCGGATGGCTTCAACGTCGGTTTTAATCTCGGCTCCGCTGCCGGCGGCAGCATCGAACATCTGCACGGCCACATCGTGCCCCGCTGGAACGGCGATACCAATTTCATGCCGGTGCTCGGTCAAACCCGCACCCTCCCCCAGGCGCTGGAATCGACTTGGGAGAAACTCGCCGACGTGGCCCGCTCGCTGCGTAACGAAAGCTGAATCCCGGGCTGCGCGCCGCCTTCCAGCGACCCGACCACCGACGCCATGGCCACCAAGACCATCTACTTCTCCAACCCCCGGCATCTCAGTCTGCTCTACGCCGGCCAAGCGCAGAACCTTGCTCACGCGGAGTCCGCGCTGAGCGTAAAACTCACGACCCGGGAAGAGTGGCTGAAGGTCGACGGCGAAGCCGATGCGATTCAGCGCGTCGAAACCCTGTTCGGTTAGCTCGATCAAGCCCGCAGTCAGGGTGTACTGATCCGCACGCCGGACTAC
>CAKZMS010000291.1 GCA_937128785.1 uncultured Opitutaceae bacterium
GGGCCTCGATGTTCGCGATGCGTTCGGCGTCGGCATTTGCCAGATACCAGCTCGATTTGTGTGAATTCTGAAAGTGGTCCGGCTGCGGCGAGGTGTCCCCGATGGCTTCGATCAGTTGATGTACTTTTTCGCGATCCCAGTGGCGCTCGAGTTGTTCCTGCCAACCGGATAGCGGATTGCCGGTGGCACCTTCGCAAATCTCGGTGCCGACACCGCCGACGTCAAAATCCGGCTGCGGCAGTTTCCCCTCGCTCACCAGATTTTGCATGTCTGCCACCAGCCGGCCGCTGTTGAATACCAGCAGGGGTCGCTCCTTTTCGCTCAAGGCTTCCCACGCGGCAACAAACCGCTGGGTGGATTCCGGATTGCCCAGCAGCGTGCCGTCGAGGTCCGTGCTGAAGAGTTTGATGGAGCTGGTTTTGGATGCGGCCATGTTGGTTGCAGGTCCCGGCGAAAAACGGCGGGGACGTTGGGCGAGTAGCAATGTCGATGCCATCACCTCCGAGGTGGAGGGTTCAAGGAAAGGATTGCGGTGGTGGCCGGTCAAGGGAACCGGGGATATTTGGGGGCATGGTGTCGGTTGACACCCTTGGTAGGGTCGAGAATGGAGTCTGTGGATCTAGCGGTGGTGGCCGCCTATCTCGTCATTTTGGTCGTCGCGGGCGCCTGGCTGGCCCGGCGGGCGGGACAAGGCACGGACGCTTATTTCCTGGGCGGGCGGAAACTGCCGTGGTGGGCCCTGGGCTCTTCGGGCATGTCGAGCAATCTGGATGTCGCCGGCACCATGACGATTGTGGCTCTCGTCACGCTCTACGGTCGGCAGGGCTTTTGGATCGAGATGCGCGGCGGAGTGGTGCTGCCGATCGCGGTTTTCCTGGCCTTCATGGGACGGTGGCATCGCCGTTCCGAAGTGATGACCACGGCGGAGTGGATGTTGTTGCGATTTGGCCAGGGGCGGGGAGGGCGGTTGGCCCGGGTCACGGCGGCGTTGACCTATGTGGTGCTCACGGTCGCGATGATCGTCTTTTTCCTGTCGGCGGGTGGCCGATTCATGGCCGACTTTCTGCCGTATTCAGAAACTCAATGCGCCGTGGGCATCGCGTTGGTCGCCTTTCTCTACACCGCGGCCAGTGGATTGCATGGGGTGATCTGGACGGATGTGGTGCAAACGGTGTTGATCGGTGGTGCGGCGATGTATGTGGCCGTGACGGCGGCCGGCTTGGTCACGCCGGAACTGCTGGCGGCCTGGCCCGCGCACGATCTCAATACGGTCTGGCCGCGGCTCGGGGATGATCGGCTGCAACCCTATCTGCCGTTCCTGGCCTTCCTGGCGGTTTGGATGAGCAAGGGGATCCTGGAGGGCCTCGGGGGAAGCGGTGGCTCCGCCTACATGGCGCAACGTTTTTACGCGGCGGGGACGGAACGCGATTGTGGCCGGATCGCGATGTTGTGGACGGTGCTGTTTGCGGCGCGGTGGCCGATGGTCATCGGCTTCGCCATCCTGGCAATGGATATCGGGCTGGACGTGAACTCAGTCGAGGCGGCAGAGGGCGTGTTGCCGGCGGTCTTGCAGTCGGCCCATTTCCCGGCCGGGATCCGCGGCTTGCTGCTGGCGGCCATGCTGGCGGCGGCGATGTCCACTTTTGACAGCACGCTCAATGCCGGTGCCTCCTATGTGGTGCGCGACCTTTACCAGCCTCTGCGGCAAGCGGTGAGTGAGCGCCATTTGGTGGTGGTGGGTTACCTCGCATCCGCGTTGTTGGTGAGCATCGGCTTGGGGCTATCCCTGACTTTGGGGGGCTCGGTTCTCGGCGTGTGGATCGGAATCGTGATGTTGCTGTTTCCGGCGTTCCTCGTGCCCTTCGCGCTGCGTTGGTATTGGTCGCGGTTCAATGGCCACGGCTTTGCGGCGGGAATCCTGGGCGGCTTCGGGGCGGCGCTTTATTTCTCGCTGGCGGATCCGGCCGGCTGGAACGAGGCGACGCGCTTTCTGGGGATTGCCCTGCTTTCGGGGGTGGCTTCCGTCGCGGGAACGGTGACGACGGCTCCGGTGCCGGCGAAGGAGCTGCAAGCCTTCTACCGGCAGATTCGGCCGGGGGGCGCGTGGCCCCGGGAATGGCGCGCGGCCCATCGCGCCGAGCATCGGCTGGACGGGCGCGTGTTGGTGCAGGCGGTGGTCTGGCAGATCTGCACCTTTCTGCTGCCGATGGCCCTGG
>CAKZMS010000292.1 GCA_937128785.1 uncultured Opitutaceae bacterium
AATCCGCGTGCATTACCGGGGTGCCGATCACCGCCAGACTCAGGTCCACATCGAGCAGGAGAATACGACCGACCGGATCGAAGACCACGTCACCGAACTCGGCCTGTAATCCCGCGGCCCCCAGATTGGATTCGATCTTGCGGAGAAGGAAATCCGGCACCCGCAGATTCTGTGAGTTGAGGATGACGATCTGGACAACCGCCGTGAAGATGAGCAGCAGCCAGCTGCTCCAGCGCACCAACCGCCACAGCCCCCGCCCGCAAACACGGCAGCCTTGCCAGCAGGTCTTCAACCAGTGGGAAGCGGGCATGGGCAGGAGCGGGCGACGAAAGTTACAATGTGGGCTCGTCGATTACCGGTGGCTCGGTCAATTCAATCGGCCCCGGATCGCGCTCGGCGTAGGTAAAGGTCCACACCGCATCGATCAAATCCGGCATCGCCTCAAATACGATATCGAGGTCCGGCGATCCGATCAGCTGACTATCCCCCCCGTCGCGTTCAGCCAGAAACAGGCTGAAGGTCTGGGTCTGCTCGCCTTCGTCTCCGCTGACCGACAGCTCGAGATCGATCCGGTAACGCCAGGGCAGCACCTGGCCGTTAACGCGGACGGAATCGGGGAAGCTGTCTTCCACCAATCGTTGGGCGCGAAGCGTCGACAGTTGGGCGCGCAGGGTTTTGAGCGCGTTGTTTTGGGCGGGCGGCAGAGCGGAACCGATGTCCTCCCAGGTCGTTTCGCCACTCAGGGCCGCCTCGTAAACCACTTCGTCGGCCGACATGTCCTGGATCGAGATGCCGCTGATGCGGGCTCCCGCCGGCAACTCTCGCAGCAATCGCGCCCGGTAGTGCAGGGGATCAACCGGCGTGCGGTCGAGGATGACAGGATCAACGCCGTAGACAAAAGTCTCGCGCGCCGTCTTGGCGAATGCCCGTTGCCCCGCTTGGTCGGTGCCAATCTGCAGGGTCACATCGGGCGGAGCGGTCGGGCCGCCCAGTCCGGTTGCAAAGGACAGTGTGATGGTGCGATCGGGCCGGGTCAGTCCCCAGGCTTCCAATTCCGCGTCCGTCGGCACGTCCCGTTCGAATGAATCGGCGCGGAGTTCCCGCAGCGCCTGAATCAGTTCGTCGACGATCACGGTGGAATCCGCCGGTTGGGGACGCAGGGTGCCGTCGGCCTCGCGTTGGACGACCTGCCAGGCGTTGATGGATTCGGTGGCCTCGCTTTCGACGGTCTCGAGTTTTTGGAGCACGACTTCATCCCCTTCCTCGTCCGCAAGGGTGATGGCGTCGATGGTGCTGCCGCGCAGATCCAGCACGGATCGATCGCGCAGTTCGCTTTGGGCGTTACGCAAGTCTGAGGCCAGACGCTCGGGCAGAACGACCGTGAAAATCGCGTCCCGGTCTTCCATCTGCGCATAGAATTCCGGGTTGGCCACGAGGGTGGTCGCGGCATCGGCGGCAGCGGAATCCTCCGGGGTGATTTCGTTGCCCAGCAGCAGGGTTTCGCGGCGATTGTTACCCTCGAGGGTAATACGGAGAGTAGGGGTGGTGACGCCGGAGACGGTTAAGAGTTCGGGTTGTCGGGAGGGGGCGCCGAGGAAGTTGGTGGTGCGCAGGGCCGTGATGTCATTGAGCACGACTTCGGTGGCGGTCTTGGACGCGCGGGTGACGACCGGCGATTCGAAGGTCCAGCGATTACCGTCGCGGCGGAGGCGCACGCGGACATTGGCGGGACCGTCGTTTTGCAGATTAAGCGAACGCACTTCAAAAACCGGGATGGTGAAGCAGGAGTTTGCCCGCAGTTGGGACAGGTCGAGGGAAAGGCTGTTGGCGAGGCTGTCCGGCACCACGTGCACCTTGGAAGCGTCGGGCGCCAGCACGTAAAGGCGCTGGCCGATTTCGGTGCGATTGCCGATGGCCAGCGACGTGGTCGTCGTGTTGGGCGCAGAGCCGGCGTCGAAAGTGACGGCGAGCGCCGGATCGATCAGGCCGTAGTCCGCGAGGGACAGTCCGGTCGCATCGAGGTTGGCGACGTCGAAGCTTGTGTCGTGTTCGAGGAACTGGAGTTCGTTGACGATCCGGCTGATAGCGTGGGGATTGGCCGGCCACTCGTAAGGCGCGGCCAGGGACCATGCGTCGCCGTTGCGTTCGAGCCGAATTTCATTTTCGAGCGATGCTCCGGTGATGGTGAGGGCGTGGATATTGGCGGCGTCGGGCCCGAGGACCCGCTTGCGAGCCTGCTCGGTGAGGGCTTCGGTGTGCCATTGGCGTTCGAATCCGAAGATGAAGAAGAACAGGACGACGTTGAGCAGCAGGAGCAGGAGGGTGATTTTCGTGCGCATGACAGGACCGGTTCTGGAGAGAAAAAATGAAGTGGGTTTGAGACGGCTGACCTACGATCGGCGCGTCCAGTAAACGATGACCCCGAAGAGGGCGGCGAGGCCGGGCAGAACGACCAGCAGACTGATCCGCAGTTTGCCGAGGTCGGATTTGCTTAGGTTGATTTGATACCGCTCGATGGGGCGCGGCTGGGTGTTGAGCTGCACGTCCCGATCCACGCACCACTCCACGGCGTTGAGCGCGAGGGTAAGGTTGCCCGGGGCGACGATGCGGGCGTTGGCGGCGAAGTCGGCATTGCCGATCAACACGAGTCGTCCGCCGCGGACGCTGAAGGGCAGGTCCTTGGGGGGAGTCACCCGCTCGGAGGATACCATGACGCCGAGCCGATTGATGGGTTCGAATCCCGCCAGCCCGGTAAGATCAAACCCGGGATTATACTCGGCGCTTTGGGCTCGGTAGTCCCGTTCGCCCCAGGCACTCGGTGAGGTCGCCGCCAGCACCTCCAGACGGAGGGCGTTGTCGAGAGGCCGGCCGGGGTCCGGTCGCACCACCCGCGTGAGCCCGAAGTAGGCGGGAAACTGGTTGTCGATGAGCGACTGTGTGACGGGGTGGGGCAGAAACGCGGAAATTCTCAACTCACCCGCCTCCGTGACATGCTCGGGATTGGATTCGAGGACCATGACGTCATCGGCCACCAGTCCCCAGTCGAAGAGCAGGTTGTCCAACCCATGTCGGCTGGCCGGCGGCAACAGCACCAGGAGTCGTCCGGCGCTCTCGCTCAGATAGCGGCGGAGCAACTCCACCTCAATTGCATCGAAGGGGCCCTGCGGTGCCGCGATGATGACCAGGTTGGCGTCATCGGGCACTTCCTTGGTCTGGCTCAAATCAATCGAGCTGACCTGAAGATTGCGCAATCGCAGCTCGTCGGCAAAAACCGACAAACCGCGCCCCGCGTCCACATCCGAGGGTCGCATCTCACCATGCCCGGCGAGGAAATACACCTTGGGTCGTTCAGGATTGGAAACGCTCAGGATTGCGGAGGTCACCACCTGTTCACCCCGGAAAGCCACGGCGACGCGTTCCCGCGCCTCATAAAAATCAGCCCACGGAATGAACTTTGATCGGTCGTTGCACAGGGCCACCACGACGTTGGGTTCATCGATGCCGAGGGCCTCCGCCGCGCGCTGATTGCGATAGATGTCGATCTCCTCAATGGTGACCTTGCCGGTACGTTTGGCCGCCGTGGCATTGGCGTATTCGCGCAACAGCCCTCGGATATCCCGGAAGGCCTGGTTGGCGTCGGCATTGGAATCGTTGACGTTGGCCGTGATGATCAACCGCACGGGCTGGTCCAGGGATCGGAGATAGGCCTGAGTCTCTTCCGAAAGCGTGTAACGGCGGTGATTGGTCAGATCCCAACGCCAGCCGTGATTGCGGGCGAGGTAGTTAAGCCCGCCGAATAAAGTGAGCAGCAGCACGGCCTGCAGAACCAGATTGGTGGTTCGCATCCAGCGGGCAAAGGCGAAGGAGTTTCGGAAGGCCATCGTCAGCTGTGCAGCAACTTGATTTCCAGGCCCAGCACGCTGAGCACCAGCGTGAGGCAGGTTCCGCTGACGTAATACAACAACTGCCGTGTATCCACGATTCCACGACTAAAGTCGTCGAGATGTTGAAACACCCGGGCGTATTCGAGGCCGGCCTTGAGCGGAGCGAAGACTTCGAGGTTCAGCGTGGCCATGCCCGTGACCAGTTGGGTGCCGATAATCAGACCAAACAACATGATCACGCCAAGGATTCCCGCCACCGCCTGATTGCGGGACAGCGAACTGGCCAGAATACCGATGGCGACAAACAGCAGGCCCGACACCGCGATAAACAGGTAGCCGCCGAGCAGCGGTCCGAGATCGAGGAGAAAGGTATCCTGGGTGAACCGGTGTAGAATGTAGAACAAGCCGCCCGTGCCGGCCCAGAGGCTGAGGTAGAGCAGGTAGGCGGCGCCGTATTTGCCGAGCACCACTTCGCCTGTCGAGATCGGGGTGGTCAGCAAGGTTTCCAGGGTGCCCAGTCGGCGTTCCTCCGAGATGCTCTTCATCGTGAGCAGGGGCACCATGAAAACCACGGGCACCCAGAAGAGTTCGAAAAAGGCGACCGCGGGAGAATTCTCCTGCGGCGTGGTCGAGTATTCGGCGAGGATGCCCGCGAAAATGAAGCCCATGAAGGCTAGGAACGTGACCGCCGCGATGTAGGTGCTGGGGCTTACCACCAACATGCGGACTTCGTGGCCCAGCATGGTCAGAAAATG
>CAKZMS010000293.1 GCA_937128785.1 uncultured Opitutaceae bacterium
CGCGCAGTTTGCCGGCCGGCAGGCTGTTGGCCCAACCCCGCATCGCCGCCACGTCGGTGTAGGCCCAGCCATGCAGGGCGCTGTTGATCGCCTGGTCGCGGAGGCGGCCGGCCGTCTGGCTCTGGGCATGGGCTAGCGCCGCGGCGGGCTCCATCTCCGCCCAGCGCGAGTAGAAGGCGTGGGTGAGTTGGCCCCGGGCGCTGTTCCAGGGGTATTTTTTAATCACGGCCAGTAGCCGCGGCATGTCCGCGGCGTCGAGCCCGTTGATGATGATCTCCCAACGCTTGGTCATCTGCCAGTAGCCGCTGCGAACCACTTTTTCGACATTGCCAATGACCGCTTCGAGCGGAGGTTTTGCCGGCAGATCCAGGCGTTCGTTGGGAACGGAAATCTCCGGGATGGGCGGGAGGTCGGTCAAATCGGTAGCCCCGGCGGTGGGGTCGGAAACTTCCACTGAGGAACGGCCGGCATAGAATGCGGCCGCGGCGACAACCACGCCGGTCGCGGACAGGATGAGCGAGCGGGAAAATTTCATGGGAAAGTGGTGGTGGGCCAGCTGGGAACAGGTAGCCTTTGATATCCACGATTGGCCAGCGACTTTGTTAGCAACTTGCGTGAAGAAACGTGGCAGCGTTGAATGTTCCGATGGCTTCTGATTCCAAGCGCACCACGGCGACCTATGTATTGGCGGCGGCGCTGGCCCTGCTGGCGGGCGCGCTGATCTATTTTGCCGTATCCTTAAAGCAAGTGGTCAACGCCCTGCCTCCGGTGGTGGAGGGGCTGCAGGATGTTTCGGGTGAGATTCCGCCGATCCTTGAGCGGGTCGATGTGATTCTTGAGACCACCCTGCCGCAGATCATGACCGAGGTGGCGGGCATCCGGGAGCAGGTGGCCGGTATCCAAGCCGAGTTGCCCAAGGTGCTGGAGGAAGTGGGAGCCATCCGCGAGGGCACTGTGCCAGCGGTTTTAGCCGAAGTGGAAAACATCCGGGCCAGTATCCCCCCCATCCTTGAGCGGGTGGCGGCCATCCAGGAGCAGATCCCCGCTATTTTGGCCGAAGTCGAGGCGGTGCGTGGGGAAGTGCCCGGCATCGTTGAACAGGTGGAGGGCATCCAGACTCAGATCCCGGCGATTCTGGCGGAAGTGGCAGCGGTGCGGATTGCGATTCCCGACTACATCGAAGATGCGAGTGCCTTAACGGAGGAAATGAAGGCGGCCGGTAGGGAGGCCGCCGAAGGTGCGGCCCAAGGGTTCTTCACCGGTATTCTCAAGGCGCCGGTCAACATGGTATCGGGTCTGGGCAGCAACATGTTGGGTGGGGTCGAAATCACCGACGAGATGAGGGTCGCGTTCCAGGACGGAATTGCACGTCTATTGGCCGACCCTGACGAGGGCGACGTCGTGAGCTGGTCCGAAGGAAAGTCAGGCGTGAACGGGGAACTGGAAATCACCCGTCTACGCGGACGAGAGGGCAAACGCACCGTCCGCATCGAAAGCCGCTCGTCCCGGGGTAGCCGCACGTTCGATCCGGTCCAATTGGAGGCGACGGAACAATCCGACGGCACTTGGGACACCAAGCGCCGTTAGGTGCGTTGCAGCTCAGAACTCGTAGACGATGCCGATCAACGGACCGTGGGAAACGGTGTCGTAGGTGAAGTCACCCACCTGACCGGTCGGGCCGTCGTTGTCGTAGTCGACCCACAGCGCTTTGTATTGCACATCGAGCACCCACTTGGGAGCCAGGCGGTATTCAAATCCGACCGATCCCAAGAACGTGAAGTCGGCTCCGGTCAGCCCGCCCAAGTCCAACCGGCCCACAAACGTCCAGCTGTCCGACATGGGAATTCGAGCGCGTCCCCCAACGATCGTATCGACCCAATCCTCGGTCACGCTGATCTGGCGATTGCCGGGCGTGATGGCAGGGTCGAGCAGTAGGTCGACGTCAAAGTCCCACCAACGCACGCCGACGAACCAGTCGATGGTGGCGTCGTCCGCCATCTCTTGCCGATACGCGACCATGGCTTCGAAAATACCCTGGCGCAGTCCGGCGTCGATGATGCCACCGCGGCTGTTGCCGCCCTTGAAGCCCAGGTCCATGAAACTGTAATCGCCCATGAATCCCCAGGGACCGTCCTGTTGGAAGCCCTCGTAGTGGATCATGCCGCCGATCTCGAGCGATTCGAGGAAGGTGCCGAAGACGACATCGACGGGCACGCCGGAAACGCGCCCGATGGAGGCATCACCCTTGATGGAAACCGCGAGCATATACGCTTCGAGCGAGCGGTCGCGTTGCGCGGAAAGGGAGATCGGAAGCAGGCCGATGCACAGGAGCGTCAACGCAGCCAGGCGGGAAAATTTGGGAGCAGAAGTGAGGGTCATGGGAGGAAAGGCGAAGAGAGCGGTTCAGATCCAGAATCCGGCGATGCGTTCAATGGTCCACCAAGCGGCCACGGTTCCGATCGCGTAGGCTGCGACCCATTCGGTGCGACGGCGGGCAAGGGGGTGGTCCTGCCAGGAGGCGGTGAACCGCTTGAAAAGCATGACTACGGCGATGAGCGCGGCGATGAACAGGAGCTGTCCAACTTCGACGCCCACGTTGAAGAAAAGCAGGGCGAGGGGCACATCGACGGCGGGTAGGCCGACGTCGTTGAGCACCGCGGCAAATCCGAAGCCGTGCAGCAGTCCAAAACTGAGCGATACGGCGACGGGGAACCGGTAGGTAAGGCTGTCCTCGCGATGCCCAGCGATCTCCCGGGCGAGGAATACAATGCTCAGCGCAATGACGGCTTCGACCGGAGGGATGGGTAGGCGGACGATGTCGAGCGTGGCGGCGGCGAGCGTCACGGAGTGAGCCAAGGTGAAGCCCGTGATGGTGATGATCAGTTTGCGCGAAATACCGGCGACGATGAACAGGCAAGCGACGAACAGGAGGTGATCGATGCCTTCGAGAATGTGCTGCACCCCGAGCACGGTGTAGGTCCACGAAACCTGGAAGCGACTGGGCTCGACTGCGATCAGGACAGACGGAGCGTCGGGGGAGAGGCGTGATGTTTGGGTGGCGCCACTGAGGCGTTGGAAGCGGAACAGCGCGTCGGTGAGCGTGCGGCTCAGTCCTTCGATGTAGATCTCCTGGTCGTCCCAGCCGCCGGCGCGTCGCAGGGTGCTGCGCTCGACGTATGCCGCATTGATAATCGAGGCGCTGGGCGGCGCCACGTAGGTCGTGTCGGTGGGCCAACG
>CAKZMS010000294.1 GCA_937128785.1 uncultured Opitutaceae bacterium
TGATCGTCATGCTCACCGTGGTCGTGTCCTTCGTGATCAGATTGGTCGTGCTCGGAGTTGTCGTCTTCGGCCGGTTCTCCGATTGCCGCCATCGCCGCCGCCAGGGGATCGGTCACGTCATGGTCGTGCTCGGCCGCGCCCACAAAGTCTGCGTGCATGGCATCCACCCCGGCCAGACTCACCAGCACCACGCGATCAACCGGCGTGCCGGTCGGAGCCAATACCCCGCTGACCGCAAAAGGATGTTCATCGTGGTGCACAAAACTGATTTCTCCCGCCCCGTGGGAAACCACCATCGATTGCCCCACCGAGTAGCCCAGCTCCCGGGCCACATCCGCGCCGACGACCGCCTCCGCGTCGCCGCTAAACCACGTCCCCTTCGCCAACTGCAGCCCCTGGTCGCGCGCAAACCGGTAGTGATCGCGAAAAGCCGTCGTGGTCCCGACCACGCGATAGCCGCGGTGCATGTCGCCCATCGAGAGCGGAATGATCCAACTCACCCGCGGATCCTCCGCCAACATCAGGTAACTTGAGCGACTCAGATTCTGCGTCGGAAAACCCACGTTGAACACCGCCTGCAGCAACAACTGCGGTCCGCCGCTCCGCGCGCCCACCACCAGGTCGGTGCCGGACACGGTGCTCAGAAAACTCTGCCGTGATTCCTGCCGCACGCGCTCGACCCCGAGCAACAGCATCACACTGCACGCGATTGAAATCATGGTGAGCAACACCGTCGCCCGCCGGTTCATCAACGATTGCCAAGCCAGTTGCAGCAACATCAGGCCGGCCCTCCCGCTCGGTTGATTTCCCGCAAATCGACCACCCGATCGAATCGCTCGCCCAGTTCCCGGTCATGGCTGACCATCACCACACTGCTGCCGGCAGCGTCGGCCGCGCCAAACAACAGCTCCACAAATTCGTCGCGACGATCCGTATCGAGCGCCGACGTCGGCTCGTCGGCGATGATCATGGCCGGTGCCCCCAATAGGGCGCGCGCCAACGCGACCCGCTGTTGCTGGCCCACGCTCAAGGCGGTCACCGCCTGCTGCTGCGCCGCGGCCATCCCGAGGTCGCCCAGCAGCTTGGCGGCCGTTGCATTGACCGAGTGGCCCGCACGCTCGACCCGTGCCCGCCGCGAAGCGGAGAACCGGGCCGGCAAAGTCACGTTGTCGATCACCGACAAATACGGCACCAGGTTGAACTGCTGAAAAACGAATCCGATCTGATCGGCCCGCAACGCATCGCGGTCCGCCCCGTTGAGCCGAGCCATGTCCTGCCCCATCACTATCAGGCGGCCGGCCTGCGGGGTAAGGACGCCTCCGATCAGATTGAGCAGCGTAGTCTTCCCGCAGCCACTGGGACCGTGGAGGAAAAGCGACTCCCCCGCCGCCACCGCCAACTCCGCAATATCCAGAATCGGCGTCGAAGCACCCGCCCACGCAAAACGCAGGTCGCGCATCTCAATGAGACTGGTGGGAGTTCCGGACATAAAAGAGTGGAACCGTGATCAAATCATACTCTGCAAAAAAAGCGAATCGATGGTTTCGATCCATCGAATTAGGGTTAACTTCGTTTACCGTGAGTTTTCGAAAGTTCATCCCTCTCAGTGTGCTGGTGCCCTGCCTGGGCTTTGCGCCGGGATGCGCAACAACATCAGAGGCCGGGTCGGACTCGGCAACCACAGCTCAGGCAACCCTCGGTCCGCCTAAAGCGGCCACCAATCCATCACCGCCTCGGACCACACCGAATTTCTCCAGTCCGCCGCCCAGCTATGATCCGCTGTTCGGCGGCAGCCACGATCCCCTCTTCGGCCCGGATCGACGGAAAGTCCAAGCCCTCTGCTGCCCGGAGCACGGCCGTCCCCGGAACTCCTTCGACCCGCTGCTGGATTAGCACGCTCCCTCTCTGGGAACGCCGAGCTCCAGCTCGGCATCTGCGGTGGGGTGGGCCGAGCTGGAACTCGGCATTCCCGGAATGTGCCTACACCCACTGACGCAAAAATGCGCGCGTCTCGGTGAGGGCGCGTTTGCGGTCGTCGAGCGTGGCCTCGTAGTTCTTGTCCTCGACTTCGAGCACGACCGGACCGTCCCAGCCAATCGATTCGAGGGTAGCAAAATACCGCCCCCAATCGATGTCACCACGACCCGGCAGGCGGGGGGTGTGATACTCCAACGGATTCGCCAGGATGCCGACATCGTTGAGTTTCTCGCGGTGCACCACCGCGTCCTTGAGGTGCAGGTGATGGAGCCGATCCGGATAGTCGGTGAGCGGTTTGCACACATCCATCTGCATCCACAACAGGTGCGAGGGATCGTAGTTCAGGCCAAAATTGGCGTCGGGAATGATCTCCCACATCTGGCGCCAGATTTTGGGCGAATACGCCAGATTCTGCCCCTTGGGCCACTCATCGTTGGTGAAATACATCGGACAGTTTTCGATACCGATGTTGATCCCGTGTTCGGCGGCAAACTTCACGATCGGCGGCCAAACTTCGGCGAACACCCTCAGGTTTTCGTCTTCATTGAGTGCCTGATTACGACCGATGAAGGTATTCACATTTTTCAGGCCCAGTCGACTGGCCGCCACGATGACCTGGCGAATGTGTTCCTGGTAAAACGCCGCTTTCTCGGCGTCGGCATCCAGCGGATTCGGGTAGTAACCCAGCCCCGACAAGGAGACCTTTTTTTCGGCGAGGTAGGCCTGCACCTCGGCGATGCGCGCATCGGATAAATCGGCCACATCGAGATGCGTGACGCCGGCGTAGCGACGCTCGGCCTTACCGGCCGGCCAGCAGCACAACTCGACCCAGGCGTAGTCCGCCTCGGCGGCAAAATCGATGACCTCCTCAAACGACAGGTCCGGCAGGATGGCGGATACAAAACCAACAGAAAGCATGGCCCTCTTTTTAACCACTGATGGACATGAATAAACACGAATCCACTCCACCGAGCTATTTGGCCCTGAGAAAGAGGCGCAAAGCGGGTGCTTGGCTAATTTTGCCGAGGCTTGGTTTCTGAGCGCTTAGTCCTTCTCCGCTTGCGAGGGAGCGGGGATTGGCAAGGTTGGTGGTCTCCATGTTCCGTCTGTTCGCATCGCTCCTTCTCCTTGTTACTTCAACTCTGGTCTCGGCTGAGACCCTCGATCTGCTGTGGCCGGATCTGCAGGGAAAGGTCGGCGAGTTTCATGATCCCTTCACGGAGCTGACCAGTGACCAACTTTTCCAGATGGGCATGGTGGCGCGCCTGCGAGCGATGCGGGATCGCGGCGACGAACCGCTGTCCGAATCCAATGCCGCTGAACTCGCCGAAAGGGAAGCGAGCCTCAACGAGGACAACATTGATATCGACGGTCTGCTGGCCAAGCGCGAGGAGATCACCGAGCTACGCCGCCAACGCGCCATGTCCACCCGTGAGGACTACGACGGCCAAACCATCCGCATGCCGGGATACCTGCTGCCACTGGACGTGACGGAAGGCAAAGTCACGGAGTTCCTGCTCGTGCCCTGGGTCGGCGCCTGCATCCACACTCCCCCGCCCCCACCCAATCAGATTGTCTACGTGAAGGCCGCCGAGGCCTGGGAAGTGCGCAGCCAATGGGAGCCCGTCTACGTCGAGGGCACCATGGCCGTGGGCAACGTCACCAAGGGCCTCTACCTCGTCGATGGCGCCTCCGACATCAACATCGGCTACACCCTCAACGATACCACGGTCACGCCCTTCGAAGCAGAGGAATAAGCGACAGCCGAACCGGAGTCGTCTCGCGTAGCGCCATGCTTAAGCCGGCGTTTCTCAGTGCCGGCTTAAGCACGACACTACGACCAAAACACACGTAGTCAGGCTGGTAGCACAACGGCCCGACACCTCGCGTTACTCGAGCCCCGCGGCTTCAGCGATGTCGTCCCAGGCGTAAAAGTGGAAGGTCTGATCGGTGGACATGCCGACGAAGAGACCACCGGGGAAGCCCGGGATTTTAGCCGCCGTCACATCGCTGCCATCGCTGTCCAAAGTCGCGAGTTTCACCGTGCCGACAAACTGGTGGTCATGCGGATCGGTGGCGGTGCCTTCGCGGGTAAAGATGCGGAACATGTTGGCCTGTTGATCGGAGACCAGAATGTAGCCCGTGCCCGGACCCGTGGGATAAATCGAAATGCCTTCGTGATCACGGGCGAAGCCGGTCTTGCCGATCACCGCCAGTTCGTCCTCGGCATCCTCCGCGGCCGGATCGGCCAGATATTTGCGCACACCGTAGGTTTCGTCGCTGGCGTAGACGTAGCCGAGCTCGTTGTCCACGGCGAGGGCTTCGATCTCTTTCAATCCGCTCCAATCGGCGAAGGCGCGCACGAACACGCCACGGATGGTGCCGGTACCGTCATCGACCAAGCGATACTGGTGCAGGTAGCCCTGCTGCGGCGCGCCAAAGTCTGAGCGACTGACGATGGCAAACAAGGCGCCGTCATGCGGCCGCCGATACAAGGCGATGCCCATGACATCCCGGGCGCGTTCGCCCTCGAACACCGGAATGCCGCCCCCGTCCACCGGCGCCATGTCGGGCAGGCGGTAAACCCGCAAGCGATGCGCGAATCGCTCGGCCACGACCACCAGATCGGAGGTGCTATCACCGAGGGCGATGTCGTAGGCCACGTCGCAGTTATTGGGTCGCAGCAGGCCGCGCACGGAGAGTTCCTTTTTCTCCACCCCATCGAGTCCAAACACCATCAAGGCGCCATCGACGTCCTTGTCGGTGCCGAGCACGAGGCTTTCGGCCGGATTGGCGCGATTGACCCAGATCGCGGGATCATCGGTGTCGTAGCGCGAGACGGTGGTGGTCACGCGGGGCTGCACCGGAATGGTGGCGGCCGACAGCGCGACCGGCAGGAGCAGGAAGAGAGCTGGGAGATAGCGGGTCATGGCGAACGGAAGGGTTGTGATAAAAAATTGAAACGTGCGCGAGACCCCAGGCTCGCGCACGTTTGATCCTCAGCCCGACCGGATCGCAGACCGGCGGGCGGGAAGAACTAAGTTAGAGCTTCCAACGCACGCCGATGTTGGCGCTGTAGTCGTAGATCTCGATCTGGCCGAGGCGGTCACCCTGGCCGTTGTCGCTGGGCAGGAACACGCGGAAGGGCTCGTTGGTGATGTTGATCCACTCGGCGAAGAGTTCCCAGTTCTCGTTCATCTCGTAGCGCACCACGAGGTCGAGCTGCTGGAAGTCATCGATGTAGAAGTCCTCGGCAAACTCCCCACCGATCGGCTCGTCTTCCCGCAGACGGGCGTCGCGGTAGTTGAAGGCGAGGCGGGCGAAGAACGGACCGCGGTCGTAAGTGAGCGCCAGGTTGGCGGTGAGGTCGGACTGACCGATGAAAGGCACCTGTTCGTTCGGGCGCGTCGGGTAAGTCGCGTCGGCATCGAGGAACGTGCCGTTGGCCATGAATCCGAGTCCCGAAAGGGCACCCGGCAGTGAGCTGAACTGCTGTTGGTAGGCGAGTTCGAAGCCGAGGATGTCACCCTCGCTGCCATTGGCGAACGTCGTCACTTCGTAGTCCGGGTAGCGGGGGTCTTCATCGGTCTCAAACTCGTAGGAGAAGTTCTCGATCTCTTTGTAGAACACGGAGGCGGAGAGCAGGCCGAGGGACGGCAGGTAGTATTCCACTGAAGCGTCCCAGTTGGTGCCTTCGAGCGTCTCGAGGAACGGGTTGCCGATCGTGATTTCCTCGTCCTCGTCGTTGATCAGACGACGGAAAGCGATGTCGCTGAAGTTCGGTCGGGCGAGCGAGTTGGAGTAGGAAGCACGGAAGACCAACTGGTCCGACATGTCGTAGCGGAAGTAGACGCCGGGCAGGAAGTTGTCGTAGGTGCGGCTCTCGGAGATGTCTTGAGCGCCGGCCGGATCACCATCCTCATCGAAGATGACCTCGCGGCCCGTGGTGCTGAAGTCGGTGTGCTCGTAGCGCACGCCGCCAATCACGTTGAGGCGGTCGAAGGTGCCGGAGGCCATGAAGTAGAGGGCGGTCACGTCCTCGTTCACGGTCCAGTCATCAAACTCACTGTCCTCAAAGTTGCGCTCGATATCGAAGGTGTCGCGGTCCTCGTAATAGGCGCGGCGAATCACGGCAGGATCGATGCGCGGCGTGGCGATATACGGGAAGTCCGGGTTCGCGCCGAGCGTGGCGTCGGCGAGGTTCTGAATGTAATCGGGACCATCACCGAGTTCGAAGATTTCGGCTTCGGAGGTCTTTTCCTTGGCGCGGTAGAGGCCACCAAACTTGAGGTAGGCCGGGTTCTCGGTATCGAGGTCGCGGCGAATGTCGAAGCTCAGGTCGAAGGATTCCTCCGTGCCGATTTCGTTGGCGAGTTCCATCTCATCAAACTCGTAGCTGGCGGCATCGAGGATGCTCGGGCCGGCGGTCTGGGAAATCTGCACGTCGTAGGCTCCGTTGGTCACGTAGCTGAAGGTCTTGGAGATTTCGTCGGAGGGCTCGTAGGCCGCCTGCAGCTCTTCGGGACGGGTCTCCTCACCTTCGGTGTAACCGATCTGGCCGGTGAACTCCCAGAGGTCCATGCGTTGCTCAAAGCCGGCAACCAGCGAAATGACCTCCTGATCCTTTTCCCGCATGCGCAGCTCCTGGGCGAAGATGGTTTCGTATTCACCGTCGTCTTCTTCGGTGACGATCGTCGCGCTGTTGGCGGTCAAAGCAGTGATCTCACCGTCGGCGAAGGCGATCGGATTGCGGTGGCGATCCTCTGTGTCGGTGAAGCGGTTGTAGCCGGCGTGCAGGTAGAAGTATTGCTCGTCGGTGGGCTTGGCCTCGAGAGCGAGGTTCACGCCATAACGTTCGCGCTCGACGACGTAGTCGCGGGGCTGAATTTCCTCGATGAAGTAGTATTCGCTGCCGTCGGGTCCTTCTTCCAAAGACCAGTCACCACCGGTCTCGATGTTGTGGGAGCCGAATTCGCGCACCTGCCAGGTCGGAGCGACGAGAAAACCAAACTGGTTCTGATCTCCAAAGCGGGTGGAGAACATGCCGTTGACCTTGGGCGTCCACTCTCCGGAAAGGGCCGAGTATTGACCCTGCATGCGCAGGTTCGCGTCCACGCCCTCACTGTCGAATGGGCTCTTGGTCTTGATGTTGACCTTACCGCCGAGACCTTCGGCATCCATGTCGGGGGTCGGCACCTTGATGACCTCGATGGAGGAAAGGGCGTCGGTCGGCACGACGTCGAGCGCGGTGGCCCGGTCGCCCAAATCAGCGCCGGCAAAACTGCCGCCGTTCACCTGCACCGAAGTGTAGTTGAAGTTGAGGCCGCGCAGCACGATGTAGCGGCCCTCACCTTGGTCGCGGTAAAGCGACACGCCAGGAATGCGTTGCAGCGCTTCCGCAGCATTCTGGTCGGCGAACGAACCAATCTCGTCGGAAGCCACGATGTTCGTCAGCGAAGCGGCGGCGCGTTGTTGGTTGATCGCGCGGGCCGTGCCCACCATGGCGCCTTCGATTACGAAGGCATCCATCTCGATGGTGTCGGCACCAAACTCGGCGTCGAGGCGGGTCGATCCGGATACGACGACGGGCAGGCTGATGTTGTCGTAGCCGACGTAACTGAAGACCACGGTTTGAGCTCCTTCGGCCACCGCCGGCAGCGTATAGCGACCCGTGGAGGACGTGTAAGCCTCGTGGGAGGATCCGGCGAGGGAGACGCGGACACCACCGAGGGCAAGTTGGGTCGTGCCATCAATGACGCGTCCCGTAATGAGTCCGGAGGACTGGGACCAAGCCGATGAAGCAGCGAGGGCCAGGATTAGAAATAACGAGCAGATTCGATTCATGGTTCAGGGATGTTAGGTCCCTTCCGATTTCTGGTCTTGTCACGTAACGTCAACGCCCTGCCCTCCCCGTCGCGGAATCTTCACCACGCTGCCATTCCGCCGTGACCTATGTGACATCCGCGCAACGGAGATTGCTTCCTGAGAAGGACTTGGCTGTATGGCCTCCATGCCACTGACCAAGGCCGAGATTTCCCAACTCCGGAGCCTGCGCCTGAAAAAGAATCGGGAGGCGGCGGGGCGCTATGTGGTCGAGGGTCCCAAGGTCATCGCGGAGTTGCTGGCCGCGGGTCACCCATTTGAAGCGGTCTACGCGACCATGGACTGGACGGCTCCGGATGGGGTGATGCCAACCGTGATCACGGCGATCGAAATGAATCGGATCAGTCACTTCCCCTCCCCTTCGGAAGTCCTGGCCGTCGGGGCAATCGAGCGATCGGAGCTCGCATCGGACGAGGTGTCATCCGGTTTCACGCTGGCGCTGGATGGCATTCAAGACCCGGGCAACGTTGGCACCCTCTTGCGCATCGCCGACTGGTTCGGGTTCGACCGCGTGCTACTGTCGCCTGATTGCGCGGACCTGTTTTCCCAAAAGGTGATCAACGCCAGCATGGGCTCCTTTGCGCGCGTGCGGTGCATCACCACAGACCTCGATGATGCCCTGGCCGGTGCCACCGTTCCGGTGCTGGGCTGCGATCTCGACGGCACGCCGATCGATCAAATTGAAACCCCGGCCGCCGCCGTCGTGGTGATCGGCAGCGAGGGTCGCGGTCTGTCACTTGCCGTGACGGAGTGCGTGACCGACCGGGTCACCATTCCCCGCATCGGTCAGGCCGAGTCACTCAACGCCGCCGTCGCCGCCGGGATCGTGTGCGCGCAGCTTCGCCGCCGAACCTAAGTGCGGACGCCTTCACTGACCGGATCGCACCGCCACGGTCGGCGCACTGCCATCAGCATGGGAGAACTCGATCAGTGACCAGTCCGCCGGGTCGGCGACAACGTCGATCGTCACCCAAGCCAGACCTTGCCATTGCAACGGCCAGGCCGTGATGGGCGCTCCCTGCGGTTGACCCGCGCGATCCACCGTTTGCACGGCCACTGCTCCATGGGCTCCACTCATCCACGGGGATACCACCGTGCCGTCGGCATCCAAATACCGGTATCCGTCGATCGCTGATTCTCCCCCCAACAGACATACTTGGACTTTCGTAGAGTCCGGCGCACTCCAGGCTGTGCCAAAGGGTGCGATAGCCCGGCCGCGCCGCACCATGAAGCCAAACTGGTTCGCCATAAAGGCCGGCTGATATTCTGCCATGATGTGATCATACAGCGGACCCGACACCGGCATACCCTGAGCCGCCGTGATTTGCAGGAGTTGCCAATCGACAATGATCACCGGGTTGGAGGCGGCTTCGAGACTGGCGACAATTTCCCCCTGATCGGCCTCGTCGAGCAACCGATACCACAGGGTCGTGTTGCGGCGCGTCGGAGTCGGCACGTCGCTCCAAAGGTTGAAGCTGAACATTCCCGGAAGGGAGAACAGCACGTCGCCGTGAAGGATGCTGTTGATGGTCAGCGTGCGAATCGCAGCGGTTTGCGGGACCGGAAGTCGTAGGGCCCCTGCGCCCGGCAAATCAACCGGCGTCAAAGCATGGTGCTCACGGCGATGATCCCACGTCATAAATCCCAACTTTGCCGCCACCAACAGTCCCAACCCCGCGCCCCCCACGCGAGCTGCGCGTGATCCGACCACCGCAAACGAGGCCAACCCCCGCAGGGTTTCCGGTCCCGTCAATGCCACCAAACTGAGCCACAGAAAACTTCCCCAACACACCTGGATACCTCCCACCGGATAGGCATGCAGCATTTGCCACAACAGCACCATGCCCACCAATGGACGCCCGAGCCTTTGACGGTCGCTCACCCTGCCGTCGTATTCCAACACCGGTATCCAGACCCAGATCCACGGAGCGATATAACTGAACATCGTGCCGAAAACCCGCCAGCTGTCCAAACCGGCCACAATCAACGCCGTCCCGGCCAGCAACCCGCACCTCACGATTACCAGCAACTGATTGGCGCGATCGATTTGGCCAACCCGCCGCCACTTCAAGAAGACCACCAGCACCGCCACGGCCACCAGCGCGTTGACCACCGTTCCGGGCCGCCAGTCCACCGCAAAACTATAACTGTCGGCATGGCGAAGCGGGCCCCAGCAGACGCCCTCCATCAGCGCCGCGACGGACGTCCCCCGCCCCATGATGATGCCCCCCACCAC
>CAKZMS010000295.1 GCA_937128785.1 uncultured Opitutaceae bacterium
TGACGTCTACCTCGACCGATTGCAGGAACGTGGCATCGATATCGCCCAGCAGGGAGGTTGGGATGGTGGCGAGTATCTCTACACGGATACTCGGAAGACGCTGGGCGTCGCCCTCGAACTACTCGAGGACTACAATCGGAAATGAGATCGGTTCAGCCCAGCCGCTGCCGGGTCAGCTCGGCGGTGGCCTTGGCGCAGGCGGCTACCCGTTCGATGATCTTGGGGTTGGAGATCTCGCCATCGGCAAAGTCGTCCGGGGTGGCGTAAACAAATCGCGGCACGATGACGCAGCGGAAATCCAGCATCAGGCTGCTAGCCATCGCCATGATCGACATGTAGGATGAGGCTCCACCGGCGGCGTTCAGAAAGGCCACCGTCTTGTCCTCCCAGGCGCCCTTGCCCGTGAGTTCGACAAGGTTTTTGAAGGCGGCGTTCACATCGTAGTTGTAAATGGGGGAGGCGACGATGATGCCATCCGCGCGTCCGAGGATCTCAGCGGCCTTGGCGACGTTGGGATCACCGTAGGCGGCACCGCCGTCACAGAGGGGCAGGGGCAGGTCTTTCAGATCGAGATCCTCGTGCGTCACGCCGCTGGCGGTCAACACGGTGGAGGCGGCATCGGCGAGCAACCGGCTTTTGCTGCCGGGATTGAGACTGGCGGAAATGATCAGCAGGTTCATGTGCGGTTGATCAAAGATTCCGCCCGCGACGGGACGCAAGCCGAAGTGGCCGATCTAAGCCGGTGGCGTCGCCAAGGCGGCGGCCACATTCGGCGGCACAAACTTGGTCACGTCGCCGCCGTAGCGTGCGACCTGTTTGACAAGGTGGGAGCTGGTGTAGCTGTAGGCCTCGGCCGGCATGACAAAGATCGTTTCGATGTCGCCCTTCAGGTGCCGATTCATGAGGGCCATGTTGAATTCGAATTCGAAGTCGGACAGCGCGCGCAGACCCCGGATGATGGCAGTGGCCTTTTGCTCGACGGCAAAATCCACCAGCAGTCCCGAAAAGGTGGTGATCTCGACGTTCTCGTGCTGCGTGATGGAGGGGCGGATGAGTTCGACGCGTTCCTCGGGCGTAAATCGGGGATTCTTCCCGGGGTTATGCGCGACGGCGAGGGTGACTCGATCGAAGAGCTTGGCGGCACGGGACAGGACATCCAGATGGCCGTAGGTGATGGGGTCGAAAGTGCCCGGGTAGATGCAGTGCTGCATGGCGAGGTGATTGCACGGGATGGATTGGGACGGAGCGAGTTCAAATCGTCGTGTTTACGGGGTTGCGTCTCTGCTCTTCGCGGGTCGTGAATCGTAGCGATGCGCTGGAACCTGCCCAACATCGTCACAGTCTCGCGAGTGCCCATGCTTTTTGTGGTGGTGGGGCTGATGTGGGCGGAATGGACCTATGCGGCCACCGCCGCTTTCTGGATGTTTATTATCGCCGCAATTTCCGACTGGTTCGACGGCTATCTCGCTCGCAAATCCAAGCAAGTTTCCACCTTCGGGCGCTTCATGGATGCGGTCATCGACAAGGTGATGGTGCTGGGTCTCATGATCGCCTTGGTGAACGGCGATTACTTTGGCGATTTGAACATGATCGCGATGCTCGCCCTGCTGGCGATCCTCACGCGTGAGTTTGGCATGTCGGGATTGCGGATGATGGCGGCTTCCAAGGGCATTGTAGTCGAGGCGGATGCCAGCGGGAAGGTGAAGACCTTCGCCCAGCTCAATGCCATCGGCTGGTTGCTCGGCGCGCGGATGTTCCGGGATGATTTTGGGGCGGCTTTTGGGACCGAAGATATATTCATCATCACCGCAGTGCACTGGATTGGCGTCGGTCTGTATTTTCTGTCGGCGATTTTGACCGTTACTTCGGGGATTTCTTATTTGAAGCGTCACATGCACGTGATGGCTGATTAAGCAGATGCAACTACGCCAACCCATATGGCCGCGCTTTCTGCCGTCGCAGATGGTGATCAACTTCGCGACCCTCGGTCCGGTCGGTCGCATTCGCAAAGCGCCGGGAACGTGGGGATCCGTGGCCGGGTTACTCTACTTTACCGTGTTCTATTACCCGCTCGGGGTCTTTGGCACGGTGCTGTTCGGATTGATCGGCAGTTACTTCGCCGTGGCGATGTGCGGCGAGGCCGAGTTCCGACTCGGCAAACGTGATCCCGGCGAAATTGTTTTGGATGAATTCATTGCCATGCCGTTCTGCTTCATGGGCTGGCCGTTGATTGCAGTTCAGCTACCGGATTGGGCGTCGCCGTGGGCAGTCTTCGTGGCGGGATTCGCGCTCTTCCGGTTATTCGACATCTGGAAACCGCTTGTCATCGGGAAACTCCAACACCTACCCGATGGATGGGGTGTTGTGGCCGACGACATTGCCGCGGCGCTGGCGACCAACATCACGCTGCACGCTCTGGGAATACTCATCAGCCGAGTTTAACCAATATGGTTAAACTTTCGCGAAGCCCTATTGGTTTCTCCGGAGAGACTGGCGGGTGGTGGTCAGGGGCTATTTTCGCCGCGTGGCGCTGACGAGATTGACCGGTGGGTCGATCCAGCCTTTGCCGCAGGTGATGACTTCGGCGTGTTTGGCGGCGCTCCATTTGTGCAGAACCTTGTGGGCTGCGGTCAGCTCCTCGGTGGCTTTTTGCCCCTTCATGGCCAGCATGCGGCCGCCGATCCGAGCGTGGGGCATGCACCACGGCGCGAGTTTCTTGAGCGCCGCTACAGCGCGAGACGTCACGATGTCCGCCTCCAAGGGAGGTAGTTCTTCAGCCCGGCCCCAAATCACGGTGAGTCGGTCCGCGAGATTGAAGCGTTCGCCCATCTCCACCAAAAAGTCGCATCGTCGCTGCAGCGTGTCCACGAGGGTCACCTGCAGATCGGGTCGGATCAGCGCCAGGACGAGACCGGGCAAACCGGCACCGGTGCCGATGTCCACCACCTTGGCTTGGCGTTCCACGGCTTCGGCCATGGCGGCGCAGTTGAGCAGGTGACGATCCCAGAGAATGGGCACTTCGCGGGGACCGATCAGGCCGCGCACCACGCCATCGGTGGCGAGAACTTCGCCGTAGGCCGTCAGGTTGGCCAGCGCTTCGGGCCCGAGCCGTTTTGATGCATAGCCGGGGGGCGGGCCAAAAGCCGGAGGGGACGGCGACGGGGAAGCGATGCTCATGACCACCTTGATAGCGTGGGTATTCGTTTCGATACAAGCGCGGCGACAGATTGCAGTGAGCCGGGGAGCAATTCGTTAGACAAAGACCCGCGGCGGGATCAGTCTCGCGGGTACCATGAAATACAGATCCTCGTTGGTGGGTATGACTGGAAGAGTCAAGGTCATTGGTTTGACTCTGGCCCTCTCGACCGGAGCCGGTCTGGGAGCCCAAACGGAAGGAGGAGACCCGGCAGTCTCGGGTCCCGGCAGGGGGATGGGGATGATGGGTAATGCCGCTCCGCTGGCGGTGACCGCGGAGGAGGCCGTGGCCCCTGTTGAAGATATGCGGATCTTTGTGCCCATGCCACCAGAGGCGCGGTTGATCATGCGTGATCAGATGAAACAATTTTTGGTGACGCTTTCCCGGCTGCAAGGGTTGTTGGCCGAAGGTGAACTGGAGCAGGCCAGTGAGCTGGCCGAGACCGCCATGGGGCGGACCGAACGGGGCAGGCACCGGGGCCAGGGGCCCGGCCGTTACATGCCGGTACCGATGCGCAACTTGGCGTGGGGCCTGCATGATGCCGCCTCGGAGTTTGCT
>CAKZMS010000296.1 GCA_937128785.1 uncultured Opitutaceae bacterium
ACGATTGGGCTGACGCACCGATCGGAGGGGCAGGGGGTGTCGGGCGTAAAGCCCGACCCACGGCAAAGCGACGCCGTCAGCATGTGGGTCGGGCTTTATGCCCGACAGTTCCCGTTGGAAAGCGTAGCGCCGTGCTTTAGCCGGCGTCTTGCTCTGCCCCAGTGTCGGCTGATGCACGGCACTACCCCTCATAGCCGGCTTTGTGCGCTTTGGGTCCCTCGTGGTAAAATTCCCTCGCAGCACTCCAACCCCCGAAATCGCCTGAAATCAGCGGCTTCCGCGACCGGTATTCGGCCCCACACTACGCCCGTATTTTAGGCGCGAATACAGTCCTGTTTTGGGCTGGGGAGCGGAACTGTCCAAAGGTCCGATTATTCAAGGACTATTTTCAGAAATATTTCTCCAATAATCGCCCACAAATTATTGACGGAATTTCGGGTCACATCCATCTGTAGTGGTCTGTCCGGCGGGCAACCACAACCAGTTGTGGTCAGTAACGCGTTAACAACTCGGAACAACTTTTGTTCGCTTGTGGCAGCACCCCTGCGAAATCGTCTTCTTTTCCCGCTGAAATACCGACCGAAACCGGCCCGCCTTTAACACCACAAACCTTCCCTCGATTCACCATGCAAAAGACCTTCCAAGTTGGCTCCAAAACCTTCGTTCTCGACCAAGATAAAGCGGAGGCAGCATTTGCGGCCAAAAAGGTGATCAATGGTCGCGAGACGATGACCTTCAACTTGCTCCCGCTGAAGTATCAGTGGGCGTATGAGCTCTACCGCACCATGAAGGCCAACCACTGGGAGCCGGAAGACATCCCGATGGGCAAGGATATCGAGCAATGGCGTGATGACCGCGTGGTCTCCGACCAGGAGCGCTGGATCATCCGCATGGGCATCGGTTACTTCTCCGCCGCCGAAGGCATTGTGGGCGACAACATCCAGCACGTCATCCGCGAGCTGGTCACCGCCCCCGAGCTCAAGCTCGTGCTTGGCCGTCACGCTCACGAGGAGAATATCCACGCCGATTCGCTCCTCTACATGATCTCTTCGCTCGGCATCAACCCGCACGAGTGTGAGGCGATGTTTGAAGACGTGGATACAATCGTGGCCAAGAACCAGTTCGTGACCCGCATTTCCAAGGGCCTGCGCCGTGACCTCGATCTGACCGATCCGGATAACAAGAAACTGTTCGCCAAAAACATGTTTATCTTCGGCCAGTGCATGGAGGGCACCCAGTTCTACGGCCTGTTCGGCATGATCCTCTCGCTTTACCGCCAGAACAAGTTCCCGGGCATCGGCCAGATGTTCCGCTACACCCTGCGCGACGAGTCCAACCATATCGAACTCCTCCGGAACCTGTTCATGGATCTTGTCGAGGAAAACCGCGAGATCTGGACCGAAGACTTCAAAGAAGATCTCCGCGCCACCATGGCCGAAGGGGTTCAGCTCGAGAAGGACTTCATCAAGGACTGTCTCCCGGTCAACGCCGTCGGTCTCGTGCTTGAGGACTTCCTCAGCTACATCGATTACATCGCCGACCGTCGTCTCGAAGGCTGCGGCCTCGCGCCGCTCAACCCCGGCATCAGCAACCCGCTGCCGTGGCTCGCCGAGATGATGGACATCAAGAAGGAGCAAAACTTCTTCGAAGGCCGCGTTACCGAATACCAGAAGTCCTCCGCCCTCGAAGTAGCCGACGACGACGATCTTTAAAAACTTTACCCCTCGCCCCGACGCCAGTCGGGACGAGCCCTTCGAAGTCCCGCGTCAGCGGGACAAAGTAGGGCAAATACCAACCCTCAACCCGCTTACCCCAGCTCTTTTCGCCGACTGATTCCGCTGACCCTGCCTCTCCTGCGGGAGGTCCCAAGGCCCAGCTGATTATTCGACTCCCGTCCCCGCCAATCCGATTGCCCTGCAGCCGAGGCCGCGCTTCCGCGACCCCGGCTTCCGTCATCCATCAACAACTAACTTCCACTTTTTCGCCTCGGCGCCAGCCGGGGACGAACCTCGCCGAAACTCCCCTGGAGTGAAGGCGGGCCGACCTTCGACTTAACCAAAATGAATCCTTCTCTCGCCCACGACCTCGCCCTCAAGGCCGCTACTCACACCCCCTTCAGCGATCGACCGACTTACGCTTGGCGCGAGTGCGTCCCGTCCGACGCACCGCTGCTGCCGGCCATCACGCTGCTGGCTCCCACGGGTGAGACCTCCTTCGACCTCGGCGAGATCGCGGAGACGCTCGGCACGGCCATCACCAACGTGCACATGGCCCGCGGCGAGAAGAGCAATATCTTCACCCCCGATACCAAGGCGTTCGTCGGCAGCATTGTGAAGGAGGTAGCCGCTAACCTCTCCGCCCAGGCGCTCAAGCAGTCCCCCCTCAAGGTCTCCCTCAACGACCTCTACGAACTCATCGAGAAGACCCTCGTTGACAACAACGCCTACGACGTCGCCAAGAGCCTCCTGCTCAACCGCTCCCGCAAACTCGCCGACGGCACGCGTCACGCTACCTCCGGCGTTCGTGTCATTCGCCGCTCCAATCAAGTCGTCCCCTACATCGACCAGAAGGTGGAGATCGCCGTGCGCAAATCCTTCCTTTCCCTGCAGCAGGATAGCTCCGCGGCCATCGACGTGACCAAAGCTGTCACCTCCCGCGTGCTCGGCTCCAAGCAGTCCTTTGTGCACATCGAGGAGATCCAGGATATCGTCCAGGAGGAGCTCATGAAAGCCGGCCACTTCAAAGTCGCCGAGGCCTACATCCTTTACCGCGCCGAGCGCAACGAAGACCGCGACGTCACCAACGACAATGACGAGGGCGATGAGGCGGCCCTGCGCGATGTCGCCGCCAAGGCCCAGCCATCCATGATCATGGTCAAGCAGCCTGACGGCACCAACAAACTCTGGGACCGCGAGGACCTCAAAAAGCGCATCGAGTTCGGCTCCATCGGTCTCGACCTCTGCCTTTCCTCCGAAGAAATCGAAGTCGAGCTCCTCCGCTCCGTCTTCGACGAGATTTCCCAAAAGGACCTCGATTCGACGATCATCCTCA